>NZ_JBFRMK010000088.1:0-4100 GCF_041470405.1 Shewanella sp. 10N.286.45.A1 | reverse complement strand
TCTTTTATGACTAGAGTGCGTTACGAGCTTTTCGCTTAGCCAGCTAAGCATCATCGCTCAAGCCTTGTACTAAAATAATTATTCCTTACGGTAAAGAATCGAACAAAAACTAAGCTCGAAAGATCAACAGCCCCTAGTTAAGATCAGATTGTTCGGTGTTGTATTTATCGAGTAAGACACAGGAGTCAGCATGAAATCAGACAAATTTGCAGGCATTGCAGATTACATTACTCAGCGACGTGCTCAAAAAGGCTTGTCTCAAGAAGCGCTAGCCTATGATCTGATTGATTATCATGAACTGTTTGCCGATCTCGACTCTTTGACAATCAGTCGTTGGGAGCGAGCAAAGGTTAGCCCTAATTTGCGTAGACAGGTTGAGCTTATGGAGTTCTTTGGCGACAAACCCCATACACTATTATGTGATCCCGCCTTTGAGCTCAAACTATGACCCTCGCTCGACGTATTCAACAAAATGTTAGATCAGCAATTCAAGTACAATCATGTGATGGGAGCTCATCCCTATATTTCACCCGAAAATGCTAGCTTCGATAAACTGTGTAAGCGTGCAGATGAAGCACCACAAATGTATGGTTGGATAGCCAACTATCACACCAACCTCAGTCGAGGACGAGAGCATTGGAGTCAAGATTTCATAAAATCGTTAGCAGATGTCGACTCCACCGAAGTCTCTTTTTATCTGGTTAATGGTTTACTCGCAGGCCACATTTTTATGGTCAAAGTCAGCCAAGAAACGTTTGAGCAACTACTTTTCGGTAAACTCCAAGACCATGAGTTAACACCTGCTCACCTCATAAGCAGCGATCAACCTGGTTGCCTCTACATGCTAAGTACTTATCTAGGCGGAGCCCACGTTTCACAAGACTTCGTTGCACAACTACTATTTACCTTGGTTGAAGATCCACAGAACACCTCTTTTGGCTATAAAGCGCGCTCAGACATTGGCATTAAGCTAATGGATTTTCTTGGTGGAGTAGTGGTCCACACAGGTGAAGCATTAACTGAACGCTTAGACGGTGCAAAATACCAAGGTAAGCGTCGCAGCTATGTCTCCTTTCACCTCCAGCGTCAGGTACTGATTGCCAGCGCGCTATTTATTAACCTCATTCGTAACAGTAAATAATCAAAATATCTAATAGCAATACACTAACAAGGAAATGACGATTTCTGCACCTATACGGCTTGAATTGAAATCTATGAGGGACTATTACGTGGCAAAGTACTTAATCCAATCGGTATAAAATCTCCTTTTTTATCGCAGATTTCTTAGAATCTAAGTTGATTTTGGCCAGAAACCAACTTAACTATTTATTAAGGTTGCACGGAATCGCGCCTATTATCTGCAAAAGGAATATAGATATGATTGCTCTCGATACACAAGAGATCGACATTCACCATGACATCTGTCAAAGCTGGCAAGAGATGGTCAATTTGGTTTCAGAAATATCTCGCATCCCCGCCACATTAGTGATGCGAGCCTACCCCAGAGAAATAGAAGTTTTTATCGCCGCCAACACTCCCAATAACCCGTTTAAAGCAAAAGATCGAGAACGTTTAGGTATTGGCTTATATTGCGAAGCAGTGATTACAGGTAAGAAAGAGTTAGTTGTTAACGATGCCACTCAAGATCCAAATTGGGCTAAAAACCCAGATATTAAACTCGGCTTGATTGCCTATCTAGGCTTACCTATCTGTTGGCCCAACGGTGACATATTTGGCACTATCTGCATGTTAGATTCGCAACCTACTCAGTTTGATAACCCAACAAAACAACTGCTCACCCGCTTTAAGTCAAATATTGAAACCGATCTTAAACATGCTTATCAACAAGCACTGTTAGCTGAGGAAAATGCGCAACTAAGTAAGAAGTTGCCAAGCAGCAACCACAGTTCAGAAACACCGAGCCCCCTAGAGCAGCGACGTTCTGTTTAAGCAGAAACAATGTTAACGTGGCAAATTCCCATTGATTTCATTAACTATTTTACGACTAAAAATCACGCTAAGGTGTAGCACAATCCAAAATGACTTATTCTCTGCCACCGCCCAAACGGAACTAACACTAGGCACAATAGTAAGATCTATCGGGGTGCGATAGGAATACAACACAACCCCTTCAAGGCTGCTAACAGTGGCATTGAGCTTACCTAACAATTCGCTTTTAGGTCGCAGCTGCCGAACCCCTTTAGACGGATAAGGCAGGTAAGCCCAAATACTACCTGCGTGAGGCGTTGATAAACTAAAGAACTGGCTCACTCTGCTCGCCCCGCCCAATAATTGTAGGTAGTAGCGACCGACGATGCCGCCCATGCTAAAACCAATTAACACTAGCTCATCGGTCTCACCAAAATAGCTATCTATCTGCTGTTTTAAATTTTCAGCAGCATGTTCAATCCCCAAGCGCCCATCAAAGGGGCCAACGGTGGGAGAAAAACACTCATGACCCGCTTTTGTCAGCTGATGCTGCATCCAGCGCATCACGTGTCCGGTATTAAAAATGCCGTGCACTAATACTATTTTCACTGAAACTCCTTTTAGCCTTATCCTTTTTCATACTCTAGCAATAAAAACATACATTATGCTTTAGCAATAGTCATTACAGTACAAAACCATTAATCCCCCAGCAGCAATGATATTTATCATATTAAATTTGCTATTATTAGCTCGTCCTATCTGTCCTTATTTCAAATGAGCCCATTATTTATGTCGATAAGCCCAACGCCTCAGTCAATTCCACAAGCTTTGGCGTCTGCCATTAGTAAGCGTACTCAATTTCTTGCTCACGCCGAAGAAAATGACACTAATTGCTATCGTATTTTTCACGGCACTGTCGAAGGTGTTAATGGCCTCAACATCGATCGTTACGGCGAAGCTTGGTTGATTCAAAGTTTTCATCAGTCATTGACCGAGGAGGAGCTAGCTCAAGTATCGGAGCAACTCACTCAACAAACATCACTACCGGTTATTTATAACGATCGCTCCAACAAAAACTCTCGCGTACTTAACCCCTTAAGCGACGAGAATGAAACCTTTGCCACCAGTGAGCAGAAAATGCTGGAAAATGGCATGTTGTTTAGCAGTAAATTACGCCATGAAGGGCAAGATCCACTGCTATTTTTAGATATGCGAGTTGGCCGCGAATACGTCAAAGCGCACAGTCAAGATTGCAGCGTACTCAACCTGTTCTCCTACACTTGTGGTATTGGTACTGCTGCAGCGGTTGGCGGTGCATCTCGAGTGGTAAATATAGACTTTTCCTCATTTGCGCTGGCGGCAGGTAAGAAAAATGCCCAGCTCAACCATGTTGAAGATGTATGCGAATTTGTGCAAAGCGATGCATTCCCCGCGCTCAGACAATTAGCAGGACTAAAAGTGGGAGGACGCAGAAACCAAAAGCTTCCTGCCTATCCGAAACTCGCAGCAACACAATTTGATTTAGTCTTTTTAGATCCACCAAGATACGCTAAGAGCCCATTTGGAATTGTCGATCTGATTAATGACTACCAAAGCTTGTTTAAGCCAGCACTGCTCACCACCAAAGCAAAAGGCACCATTGTGTGTTGTAACAATGTCGCCAAAGTGGATCGCCAAGCTTGGTTTGACAGCTTAGTGCGCTGCGTCGAAAAACAAGGTCGCCAAGTCACCCAGCATACATGGCTGGATTGTCATGAAGACTTCCCCTCGTTTGACGGCAACCACCCACTAAAAATAGTGGCTCTGACCTTAAGCTAGCCACTATTATCAGTGGCTACAACAGCAATAAATGGCAAGAAAACCTGCTATTTATTGCTGCATTACTACATTTATCGTTCAAACTAGACAAATCACAACTATAAAATATGTTCGCCTCGTAATTTAGCCCACAAAAAACAACTTCAATAAGCCCTGAAAAACAAACTCTTAAAAACAAGTTACCCCGATCAAAAAACAATAACCACGAAGCAGTTAAACTCCATTAAAACATACAATTAAATGGCGAAATCAAGCTTTACCAACGATAAGCCAACAATGTTCAAAAAATAATCTTTACTTTATAAAAAAAAAGCCTAAACTCCGCTTCCCAATATTTAGGGGCTGTTGATCTT
>NZ_JBFRMK010000087.1:0-9204 GCF_041470405.1 Shewanella sp. 10N.286.45.A1 | reverse complement strand
GCTTTATCGCTCAAGCCTTGCACTAGAAGCATTATTCCTTACGGTAAAGAACCGAACAAAAACTAAGCTCGAAAGATCAACAGCCCCTAGTCACTTGCTACACAAGTGCTGCACTGTCGACCTTAGCCACTTTTTCAACCTTCACTGCACAAACTTTAAATTCAGGGATGTTAGCCACTGGATCTAACACATTATTGGTCAGTTTATTCGCCGCCGATTCAGCAAAGTGGAACGGCAAGAAAATCACCCCAGCTTGTGCCCGTTTAGTCACAAAGGCATCGATCTCTATCTCACCGCGACGGGTAGATAGCTTTAACTTATCGCCGTTGTTTATCTGCAGCTGCTCAGCATCGAAGACCGATATCATCACCCGTGGTGCGCCCAGTTCATTAAGTCCTGGCGTTTTACGGGTGAGGGTGCCGGTGTGGAACTGCTCCAATAAGCGTCCGGTCGACAACATCAGCGGGTATTCATCACAAGGCATCTCTGCTGGTAAGCGATATTGCACTGGGCGCATCTTCCCCTTGCCATGGGTAAATTGCTTGCTGTGCAGTATTGGTGTGCCTGGATGGCCTTCTGCTGGGCAAGGCCACTGCAAACCCTGTCGGCCATTAGCTGTTTCACTGTCGATGACTTTCCAAGTGATACCACGGTATTGCGGTGTCACTAAGGTTATTTCGTGCCAGATCTGACGTTCAGATTGATACTGCCAGTCTTCACCCATCTTTTGTGCGATCTGCTGCACTATCTGCCAGTCATTCATCGCCTCGCCCGGCGGCGTTACTGCTGGTAGCAGCTGCTGCACTCGGCGTTCGGTATTAGTAAAGTGCCCCTGTTTTTCTGCAAAGGCTGCAGCAGGTAACACCACATCGGCAAGCTCTGCGGTTTCAGTTAAGAAGATATCTTGTACCACCACAAATTCTGCCGCTGCTAAACCAGCGAGAACATGCTTTTGATCTGGATCGCTCAGCACCGGGTTTTCACCCACCACATACAAGGCTTTGAGTTCGCCATGGGCAAGCCCATGCATCATCTCGGTGGCAGAAACGCCTTTGTCTGAGCAAAGCTCATTTTTGCCCCAGGCCTTTCTAAATCGTTGTTGTACCAAAGGGTCATCGAGTTTTTGGTAACCGCTGAAGTAATTTGGCAGTGCCCCCATGTCACACGCACCTTGAACATTGCTTTGACCACGTAATGGGTTAATACCTGCGCCCTTAATGCCGATATTGCCACACAACAGCTGCAAGTTAGAGATAGCAGTGACATTGTCATGGCCTGAAGTGTGCTGGGTGATCCCCATGGCATAATAGATGGCGGTCTTGTTAGCTGTGCCAATTAATCGAGCCATCTCGATAATATCAGCTGCGCTTACGCCGCAGATTAACGCGGTATTTTCAGGGCTATAATCGTCACTCATCACCTCATCGAAAAGCTGACTGAAACCTTCAACACGCTGTTGAATGTAATCTAAATCGTGCCAGTCGTTTTTGATGATCTGCTGCATAATTGCATTCAGTAGCATTACATCGGTGCCAGGCCTTTGCGCAACATAAAGCTGGGCTTTATCAGCAATAGAAACCTTTTTCGGATCGGCAACGATTAAGCGTGCACCATGATTTTGTAGCGCCAGTTTTATGTGTGAGGCAATGATAGGATGCGCACTTTCAGTATCTGAGCCAATAATAAAAATCAGATCAGACTCTTTAATGCTGGGAATGTCATTGGTCATTGCGCCACTGCCTAAGCTTTCGCGCAGGGCGGTAACGGTAGAGGCATGACATAACCGTGCACAATGATCGACGTTGTTATTGCCAATCACACTGCGAAATAACTTCTGGAACACATAGTTATCTTCGTTAGTGGCCTTCGCCGACGAAAGTCCCGCTATTGATTTGCGACCATGTTCGGCTTTAATGCTAGTGAACTTCTCTGCAATTAAGCTGATAGCTTCTGGCCAACTGGCAGGGGTGAGCACTCCTTCTTTGCGAATTAACGGTGTGGTGAGTCGTTTATCACTGTTGACAAAATCGAAACCAAAACGTCCTTTCACGCACAGCATACCAGCGTTGACGGGTGAATCTGTGTCAGCGCTTATGTGGCGGATTTGATTCTTCTGTTTATCTACATGCATCTCTACTCGGCAACCAATACCGCAGTAGGTGCAAATAGTCGACACCGTTTCAAGTGGCGCTTTTAGCTCGGTCGTTAGCCCTTGGGTTTTATCCCGTGAGTCAACCAGCGCACCTGTTGGACATACCTGCACGCAGTTACCACACTGCACACAATCGCTGTCGTTCATGGTGGCGTTAAAGCCAACTCTTGGCGCATTGCGCTTGCTTGCACCCTCTATAGCGGGCAGCGCTTGATAATGATCTTTCTCAAAGCAAATTGCATGATGCCCGCTAGCACCTTTGCAGGTTTCTACACAGGCACCACAGCTAATACAGCGGTTTGCGTCGAAAGTAATAAATGGCGCGCTATTGTCGACACTAAAGTGCTGCGCTTCACTAATATCGAGCTCTGCTGCTTTGACTTTGTACTCAGTGGCATAATCGCGCAGTTTACAATCGGTATTGGCTTGGCATGCACACTCAAGACAGCGCGCGGCTTCTTTCATCGCTTCATCGGCGGCAAAACCTAACTCAACTTCACTAAAGTCTAATGCCCGCTGCAATTTGGCAAGCTCAGGCATCTTGCTGCGTGGTTCAATGTTTGTATCGGGATACATGGCTTGAGCGTTGAGTGTTTCAAGCTGACTGGTTTTGCAGGCTTTAGTCGAGTTAAAAGGCTGCTTTTCAAGCTCGCAAGTAAGGCCCTGGGTCAGTAGTTTCTCAATCGCATCAGAGGCCTTTCTGCCATCAGCTACTGCTGCAACCGCGGTGGCAGGGCCCGTGCGAGAGTCGCCAATCACAAACAGTTTATCAAGCCCAGCCGCAAGCCCTGCTGACATTGTATGCTCGCAACCTTCAAAAGTATTCCAGCGGGTAAGGGCTATCTCACCGGTGGCCAGTTGACTGTCAGGATGGTTGAGAAACTCCATATCTGGCGTTTGAGATACAGCAGGGATCACGGTATCAAAGGCTTCAGTAAAGGTTTCGCTGGTTGGTTTTGGCGAGCGACGACCTGAGCTGTCAGGCTCGCCGAGTGCCATTACTTCAAAAGTGACCCGGTTAACGCGGCCATCTTCATCACTGTGATTCTCAATAGGGTTGGTTAAGAAGTGAAACTTAATCCCTTCCTCTTCCGCTTCATGGATCTCATAAGGCTCGGCAGGCATCTCATCGCGAGTACGGCGATAAACTAAGGTGACATCTGCGCCATCGCGTTTGGCGGTGCGGGCACAATCTATGGCAGTGTTACCACCACCAATAACGGCGACTTTTTTGCCAGTGCGGTACTGTTGTTCGGTACAATAATCTTTAAGGTAATCGACGCCCAAGTAGCAACCATCAAGTTCAATACCTGGATAGTTCATCGGCACCGCTTTTTGTGCGCCAATCGCTAAACAAACGGCGTCATAACCACTTAGTAGCCCGTTTAAATGGATATCACGGCCGAGGCGAACATTGGTTTGAATGTCTAAGCCATTTTTACATAACAGCGCTATCTCTTTGTCGAGAATCGCTTTCGGCAAACGGTACTCAGGAATGCCATATCGTAACCAGCCGCCAGCTTGGGGCATAGATTCGAATACCGTAACCTCATGACCATTATTCGACAGGTAATATCCTGCAGAAATACCGGCAGGGCCACTGCCTATGATGGCGACCTTTTTATTGGTCGGCGCTTTTTTGGCGGGCACGTAAGGGGTGTCGCCTTCAAGATCGAGATCGGCAGCGTGACGCTTAAGTTGGCGAATCGCCACAGGCTCGTCGACTAAGCCACGTCGACACTCTGTTTCACAAAATGCCGGGCAAACACGGCCGATAGATAGCGGCAGCGGCAGTGTTTGTTTGATGACTTTAACCGCTTCTTGATGATCGCCTTGGGCAATATGGTACAGGTAAGATTGCACATCAACACCTGCAGGACAGGCGGTTTGGCAGGGCGCTTCACAATCTGCAAAGTGGTCAGAAAGTATATTGTGTAATGCCGCTTTACGCTGTTTGCTTAGCGCTGCAGATTGAGTGATAACTTCAATATTCTGAGCATCTAAATCGGCAATTTTGGTTTCGCAGGCGCGTACTGAACAGAGCTCGCCGTTGGCTGATTTAAGTTCAACATGGCACAAGTCGCAATGTTGCTTAGTGTTAGTGACTAAAGAGCCTGCAGGGCTTTTACACAAATTAGGGATCGCGATATCGGCGTTTAACGCAGTATCGAGTAAGGTGTTTTGTTGATTGGCAGTGAGGGTTTTGCCATCAATAGTAATTTGTTTCATCGCAAGGGCCTTTTAGTTATAGGGCTCACAGCTTGCGACAAGGTATTGAAACACTAAGTCTCAATTGTCACTGCGGTGCTTTGAGTGTGGACTCGGCGAAATGAGTGACTTTGAGTATACCTGTGCACCTTTTTTACGCAGAAAATGCAGCTTAAGTTTGTGCTAAATTTGCAAGCAAATTCACAAAGGCTAATAGAAGTGTGCGCTAGCGACTTCTGTTGTTTTTTGGTGTGTGAGCTGGTCGGTGTTTGTTGCGCTTCGCCCCGTCTCTTTATAAAGAGACTGGGCGAAGAGGAGGGGGAGTTCCTTCTCATCAGGCAAAACGGTTACGTTTTTCTTGCCTGTGCAGAGTTCAGCAAGCTGCTATTTTTTATAATGGATATTCCAATAACGACCATGATAAAAAACAGAATATGTAGCCACAGTTTAGGTCCAACTTGAGTATTTAGCGCTGATAGAGAATCGATTTCAGGTAGCTGTCCAGTGGTAATGAGTTTTACAACCCATTCGTTAGCTGGAGTGGCTAGGAGTGTGGTTAACCACCCCAACAGTACTACTTGTAAAAAATTGACTAAATAAGAGTGATTTAAGTTGTAAATCAACAGCGAAACTAGCGTATAAAATATCGAAACACTCACATGGACTATCCAGGATAAGGTGACGGCTATAGCTTCAGTGTAACCACCAATATCCACATAGGCAGCAGCATGCCTTGACGTTAAAGTGAGCATGCCAAATAAAGGTTGGATCCAAATAAAGGCAATGCTCGCAATAACTCCAACTAACAAGGTAGTGACTAAATTATTAATATTCATATTAAATTATTGGTAGTGTATGGATAATGAGGAGACAGGGTTAGCTTGTGATTTATTTCAACCGATGTCATGGTTCACCGTAAATTAAATAGTACGCAGCGGCGTATTTGTTAACGCTTATGGCTGGTAGAGTGAGTTTTGCTAGTGCAAGCTTATAGCGGCATGGGGTGAGCTGCTTGTGATGGAGCTGGTGATACTAATCAGAAACATGAAAACATCTATCCTGTGATAGTTTTTAGTCTGGATAAAGTGGTTATTTACTCTTTGAATATAAGGATATTAGATTGTCTACCATAACTGTATTTGGCTTCATCTCTATCCCCGAAGCCGACCTTAAGGCGGTCACACAAGCATTACCGGAGCACATTAAACTCACGCTTGCTGAACCGGGTTGCCTGACTTTTAGTGTTACCCCATCAAACATCGACCCTAGGCGTTATGAGGTTCATGAGGAGTTTGTTGACCAGCAAGCCTTTGACTACCATCAGCAGCGGTCTCTAGCATCAGAATGGGCTAGGGTTAGTAAAAATGTGTCACGTTTTTATCAAGGGACAGTTGATGACTAGGTAGCAATTCATAAAATTGCTTTTGGGTTAGTTTGTTCAAGCTTCCGCTACATTTCTAGTGCATCAGACTACGTCTGATTAAAGTCGTGGCGCTTGGCTCATTCTTGTAACAGAGGGTCTATCCCTCAACGCCCCGGCGAAGTTATCTTCCTCGTACTTCGGCAATTTAGATGGGGAACCGATGTGTTCTGTAAGTTTTTGATACTCAGTTTTGCCCCAAAACGTGTTAGATCCTATTATTAATGGCTATTATTTCTTAATTCAAAACCAAATCTAAATCAAAGTCGTGGCGCTTCGCCCACACCCGAGCCAAGGGGCAAAGCGCTTGCGCCCCTTGGCAATCCCTCAGCGCCCCGGCGAAATTTGAAAAGCAAAATTTCCAACGGGGGGAGATTTGATTCTTTGAGTTCATTGAAATATTTTTAGGCTCAGATGTTTACGGAAAAACCGCTAAAGCTAAAACACAAGTGCTAAGTATTTACTCTTTAATAACCTAGTGAAGATGCAGTTAAGGCCTTCATATCCAGCCCCGTTGCATACAGAGTTAGGCATTCCTCCCATCTTGAAGCTCAGGTGAAACCGCAGAATGGCCAAGGATGGCGTAAATAAAGATGCCAGAAACTGTCCTGCGAGGCATCGATAATTTTTTTACATTTCACAAAATCTTTAAAAATCAGCCTTATGAAAAATGTAAAAAATTGATACACGGACCCATTGAACAACCTAGGCTCTCTTTCTCCGCACTCAATAAGGCAGTTTATGTCGCCTGACCTTAGAAATTATTTATTTACAGCAATACCTTAGCAGTGATAGTTTGTTAAAAAACTAACGATTTGCTAAGAACGTTATCGAGCGACTAATGAATAAGCTGTTATGTTTTTCGGAGAAATTAGGTGAATCCTGACAAATTTATATCTGGTGTTAGAGATGAGTGTATAAATGAATTGGTTTCTGATTATGCGAAAGAGTTCTCGAAAGTAGATATTGAAAAGTGCTCTGATAACTCAATAAAGCCTTTACTTCAATATTGGAAGGAAGCGGATAATGAAACTAGAAAAGTATTATCGGAATTTATTAGGTTAGGTGCTCAAAATGGAGTTTCATCACTACTCTCAATAATAAGCTCTGGTGGACACTTTAATAGTGAATTTAAAGAGTTTGAGTTAAGTTCCATAAATGGAGATTCTAAAACGGAATTTAGTGAGGATTTACTTGATGTCTTCTGGGAACAAGAAGAATTATCAGGTAATGTGAATGCCAAAACATAACAAGCTAATAAATAAGGACAAAAAACAGTTGGCTGTTTTCGTTCCTCAACATTTTAGCCAACAATTTTTTGCCCATTATTAGGGCGTTATACGGTGAAGGGAAATTTGGTGAATATTGAAGTTGCTTTGGTAAACTCATTTACTGTTAAAGGAAAAGGCGGAAACCCTGCAGGCGTTGTCTTGAACTCTGATAGACTATCGGATGCTCAAAAACTAAAAATTGCGCAAGCTGTAGGATATTCAGAAACAGCTTTTGTTTCCAGCGATGGCGAAGCTGATTATGAAGTCTCCTTCTTTACTACGATAGGAGAAGTTGACTTTTGTGGTCACGCTACATTAGCTACTTTTTCCACAATGTACCAAAAGGGTATTCTTACAGCTGGCTCTTATGTTCAACGCACGAAAGCTGGAATGCTGTCAGTGAACATCGAGTCAAATGGCAAGGTAGTAATGGATCAGAAATTGCCTCAAAAAATAGATTGCTTTTCATATCGAGAAATTTCAAATGTTATTGGCATTGAAAGTGACTTACTAAAAAGTACGAAGTTACCTATTGAAGTTATTTCAACAGGACTACCTGATGTTATCATTCCTGTTCCTAAAGGATGTTTAGATGTAATAATGCCAGATGATAAGCTTATTTCTGATTTTTGCAAAAAGCATAAAGTTGTTGGTTTTCATGTTTTTGAGCTTTGTGATCGGGAAAGTGAAATTACAGCAAGCTGTCGTAATTTTGCGCCATTGTTTGGTATTTCAGAAGAATCAGCTACTGGCAGTTCTAGTGGTGCTCTAGCTTGTTATCTCACGGAGCATTTAGCTTTAGACAGTAACTATGTTTTTGAACAAGGCAGAGCTATGAATTGTACTTCTATGATTACTGCATCTGTTGCAACCAATAATTCGACGGTGATCAGTGTAAAGGTTGGTGGCTTTACAAGTAATATTGGTTCAGTGGTAATCCCCGTATAACAAGGGTTTTCAAGTCGGACAAATTACAGTTGGCTTTTTGTTCGTGCCTCACTTATTTTAGTCAACTGCAATTTTCCGCTTAAAACGGCGTTATAACGATAAGGAGCATCGGTGCAAACTTTAACTAAAAAGAATATCCCGTTTATATTTTTTGTAGTTATTTCTGTTTTCTGGGCTTTTTACTATCAAAGCACCAATGCTCTTAATGGATATGGCGTAGAAAAATCAGAATGGCTTTTGCTAATCGATGGTTTAGTTGTCTTACCTATTTTATGTTTTTGGTTTGTTAAAGATAAGAAAAAAGCCGCTATCAAAGCTGTTGCCTACAGCTGTTTAATTATTTTTCTTGGCAGCTTTGTAATTCCTGAAAGTTCAAAGGTTGTATGGCCTTACCTTGAATCATTGCGCTATCTTGCTTTAGCTGTGTTTATCGTTTTAGAAATTACCACTATTTTGACCGTATTTTTTGCGATCAAAGCTTCTCTTACCAAAGAGCAAGATCCTGATTTGGCTATATCAAAACCAATTGAAAGAATCTTAGGGAATGGTGCTATAAGCTCTTTACTCTCTTTTGAGGCGCGAGTTTGGACATACGCGTTATTTTCAAAAAAGATAAGACAACAAAGTTTTACTGGTAATAGTCATTTTAGCTGTCATAAAAAAGATGGCGCTCAAAGCAATCAATTAGGCTTTATTTTAATGATTTTATTTGAACTACCCGTAATGCATTTGCTGTTACATTTTTTATGGTCACCGCTTGCGGCTAATGTCACAACGGGTTTAACTCTTCTTGGTTTAGTATTTTTTATTGCAGAGTATAAAGCTATTGCAATTAGGCCTATTTCAATTCTTCCGGACAGCATTATTGTGAGGTATGGTGTTTGGAATCCATTAAGGATTGCTTTAAGTGAAATTGCCCACGTTCAATCTAATTCAATTTTCATACGTCGGTTAGCTAATGTTAGTAGATTCAATTTAGCTGGTAATCCAAATATTGAGATTAAGCTTAATTCGGGTAAGCTCATTTATTTAGGCGTAGATTCACCCAATGAATTTCTAATGACTATAGAAACATATCGCGAAAAATCGTTATAACGTATAAGGATAGGCCGCGCGCAGCCGCGTCCTTATCCCAAGTGTTGAACAAGCCCGAGTGATACCTTTATATAGTTAATATCGACGTAAGAGTTTACGCTTTTTAGGTG
>NZ_JBFRMK010000086.1:0-47674 GCF_041470405.1 Shewanella sp. 10N.286.45.A1 | reverse complement strand
CTACAGTATGTTGAAAACCTGAAGCTCTAATCGCTTCTGGAGAAATATTGTCATTACGGATCAATCGATAAGCTCCTTCAACTTTAGCTTCATTACCTCGACATGATAAAGCGATTGACTTACCACTACAACGCGCCATATCGGCCGCGACTTCGATGACACGTTCAGTGCGGCGCGAGTCACCAAATGAACCGTTTATAAAATGATTGTATGACCATTGCTCTGCGTTGAAAATTGACATCATTAATCTGCAAGTTAGTTGAGTTACTAGATCTGATCATCGATTTGTAACAAAGTTCATTGTGGTACAGATTTGTGTAGAAGAGTTTGGTTGAAGTGTTCAAAGGACCGATATCCCATAAAAAAGAAAGCCGTTCACGTTAAGTGAACGGCATTACGCATCAAGCGCTCTTTTTTAGATTTTGCTAAGTTAGTTTTATGCTTCAGCGATACGCTCTAGTTTCGCGTAGTAAAAACCATCAAATCCCGTTTCAGCAGGACTGATATTCTCATCTTCAATAAAGCGAAAATGTTTATTCTCAGCTAGAAATGCATCGACTTGATCGCGATTCTCTTCAGGCATGATAGAGCACGTAGCATATATCAAAATACCACCGACTTTGACCATTCTGCTATAACTTTGCAAAATGTGCTTCTGCAGTTCAACCAAAACAGGTAACCGCTCAGGAGTATCACGCCATTTGGCATCTGGATTACGTTTGAGTACACCAAGGCCTGAACACGGTACATCGAGTAACACTCGATCAGCGGAGAGCTTAAGACGCTTAATCGTTTTGCTGCTAGCAATAATACGTGTCTCAACATTATGAGCTGCAGCGCGTCGAGCACGCTGTTTAAGGTTATCTAGTTTCCATTGCTCGACATCCATCGCCAGCAAACGGCCTTTGCCTTCCATTTGGGCAGAAATAGACAGTGTCTTACCACCCGCTCCGGCACACGCATCAACAACACGCATACCTGGTTTAGCATCAAGCGCTTTGGCAATAAGCTGCGAGCCAGCATCTTGCTGCTCAAACCAACCTTTCTTAAAACACTCCGTTCTAAACAGTGCTGAATCGGATACCACCTCTAAAGCGGTGTCGACGCCTTCAACTTCTACCGTTTGCACCCGCTCATTACGTAGTTTTTTTGCTAATTCATCACGAGTACATTTAAGAGTATTAACACGTAAAAAACGTTTAGCAGGCTTGTTAAGCGCTGCACGTTCTGCTGGCCAACGGTCGCCCATTTGTGCCTGTCCCACCTCGTTTAGCCAGTCAGGACAGCCATCCCACAATACAGGTTGCTGCTTTGCAGTTTCAATACGTGTCGCTAGTTCTTGCTCATCGACTTGTAAAGCGTATTTCATTTTTGGTAACGGTAACTGGTGGAAAAGATGCCATACGTTTAATAAACGCGAGCCCATTCTCGCCATCTCTTCAGGCTTTACGTCAGATAAAAAGCAGTAAAGATTCAAACGTCTTAAAATATCACCCGTTACAAGAGTGATCCGCCCTTGTTCAGAAGGCTCTAGTTGCAGCCCCGAAAAGTGCTGCGAATAAGCGCGATCCAGTGGCTTGCCCTCTTTTAATACAAGGTCAAGAATACTAATCACAAGTTCTGTAGAGCTAGGAGATAAAGACGAATTCAACATTAAAAAGTTACCGTAGAAAGAAATCGCAGCGATCATAGGAGCAAAGCGCTAAATACGCAAGCTTACTCGCGAAAAGTCGCAATAAAAAAGCGACTTCAAACAAGTCGCTTTTCATAAGCGCTTACAAGCGCGGTATCGCTAACCTAAAATCCTATAGTTTAGAACCTTTAACTCCATAGTATAGAATAAATCCATAGCAGATAACGGGTAGGATAAACGCAGGTTGGATCCCCATACTATCGGCCATTACACCTTGTAACAGAGGTATGATCGCACCACCTACAATCGCTAAGCATAAAAAGCCACTACCTTGAGAGGTATGTGGGCCTAAATCACGTAGTGCCAAACTAAAGATAGTTGGGAACATTATTGAATTAAACAGCCCAACCGCAAGTATTGACCACATTGCAATTTCACCTGAGGTATTCATCGCAACAACAACAAGGCTAGCGGCCATAAATGCATTAAAAGCTAATACCGTTCCTGCTGGGATTTTTTGCATTACCGCCGAACCGATAAAACGACCGACCATTGCCCCGCCCCAGTAGTAAGCGATATATTTTGCAGCGTCAGCTTCTTTCATACCGACAATATGCTCTTCACCAAGAAAGTTGACTAAAAAGCTACCTATCGAAACCTCAGCACCGACATAGACGAAGATCCCAACCGCACCGAGTACCAAATGTTTATACTGACTGGCACTGGTTTTACCATTTTTATCGGCGACACTTTCAACAGCTGACTCTGAATGAGCTGTAATGACCGGTAGTTTTAGCTTAGAGAATATAATTGCTAAACTGGCTAACATTGCTGACAACAGTAGATACGGTAATTTGACCACTTCTGCTTCAGCTTGCATTTGCGAAAGCCCTGATTGAGCCTCTACTGCGACAGACAATATTAAGATTGCACCAAAATATGGGGCAACGGTTGTACCTAACGCATTAAATGCTTGTGTTAAATTTAAGCGACTCGACGCAGTTTCAACACTACCTAATGCATTCACATAGGGGTTAGCTGCAACCTGTAAAATCGTGATCCCAGAGGCGAGCACAAACAGTGCGCCAAGAAATAGTGGGTAAACTGCCAGCGCCGCAGCAGGATAAAACAATGCACATCCTATACTTGCAATAACAAGCCCAGTAATAATTCCACGCTGGTAGCCCATGGTCTTAACCAACTTGCCTGCCGGCACAGAAACTAAAAAATATGCGCCAAAGAAGCAAAACTGGATGAGCATTGCTTCTGTATAGCTAAGCGAAAAAACCGCTTTCAAGTGCGGGATCAAAATATCATTTAAGCAGGTTATAAAACCCCACATAAAAAACAGTGAAGTGAGTGAAACCAAAGCAAAACGATAACTGCCGTTATCACCCGATGCTACAGTCGCGGTATTAGAACTAAAAGATGAAGCCATATTATTTTCTCTCTTATCAGGTCAATCTTCTTAAGTTAAAGTCATTTAAAGACTAAGTATTAGGGTCTATTGCTCTTTCGAGCTGAGTTTTTGTTCGATTCTTTACCGTAAGGAATAATGCTTCTATCGCAAGGCTTGAGCGATGAAACGATTCCAAAGGACAGCACCTCTTGGCCATTTTTTCTGCGTTAAAGGCTATTTGTGGACAATGACTACACTACATAGCCTCTTCCTTGCCAAAATGGCAAATAAATTACTGCAAAAACAACCATAAAAGTTCATCAGCCCCTAGTAAGTTTGGCGTAAAAACTGCCGTAGGGTGGCAATGTCAACACTCCGTTCAGAATGGCACCTCGGGCTAAACCATGGTCGTTAAACTCACGTTCCACTTCAACACTGGGTAACTGCACCGACAACTCATTTTCGCCCAAATTAAAACAGACTAAATAGCTGATTTCGTCATCGCTACGAATAAAACACAGCGTAGGTTCAGGAGTATCAATAAAGCGAATATCGCCCTCAATAAGCACTGCATGGTGTTTTCGCCAAGCAAGGAAAGTTCTATAGCTGTTTAAAATTGAATCCTTATTCAACTCTTGGCTTTCAACCGCCAATGAATAGTGCTCTTTGGCAACGGGTAACCAAGGCACGCCATCACTAAAACCTGCATTGCTTAAATCTTTAGACCAAGGCATTGGTGTGCGGCAGCCATCGCGACCTTTGAACATTGGCCAAAATGCAATACCGAATGGATCTTGGAGTTGCTCAAACTCTATTTTGGCTTCAGTTAACCCAAGTTCTTCACCTTGATAACTACAAACACTGCCTCTAAGCGAACATAACAAGGCATTGAGCATCTTTATCATATCTTCTGTTGCTCGCCCTTGACCCCAACGCGTTGCCACCCGCTGTACATCATGGTTACCAATAGCCCAACATGGCCAGCCATCCCCTATCCGGCCTTCTAGCGCTTCAACGGTCTCCCGAATGTAACTGGCACTGTAGTCATTGGTTAATAGCTCAAAACTATAAGCCATATGTAATCGGTCATTACCTTGGGTGTATTCAGCCATTGTGGCTAAGGAATCTTCTGAAGAGACTTCACCTAAGGTTACCGCACCGGGGTAATGGTTAATCAGTGCCCGCAACTCTTCGATAAAACTAACAGTTTCAGGGCGAGTATTGTTGAAGTAGTGATACTGATAAGCATAGGGATTATCTTCACTAAAACCGCGCCCCTGACGCTTGTCTTTGGGCTTTGCCGGGTTATCACGAAGAAGATCATCATGAAAGCAGAATGTTATCGCATCGAGTCTAAAACCATCAACGCCCTTATCTAACCAAAATTGCACATTGGCTAATACGGCTGAGCGGACTCGCGGGCTGTGAAAGTTAAGATCGGGTTGGCTGGTTAAAAAGTTATGCAAGTAATATTGTTGACGCCTAGGTTCCCACTCCCATGCACAGCCGCCAAAAATCGCGAGCCAATTATTAGGCGCTGTCCCATCCTCTTTCGGATCGGCCCAAACATACCAGTCCTGTTTGGCATTGGTTTTATCTTGTCGACTCTCTGTAAACCATTGGTGTTGATCGGACGTATGGCTAAGCACTTGATCAATGACAACTTTAATACCTAATGAGTGTGCTTTGGCAATCAGTTCATCAAAATCAGTCATGTTACCGAACATTGGGTCAATGTCTCGATAATCACTAATATCATAACCAAAGTCTTTCATTGGCGAGGTAAAGAAAGGCGAAATCCAAATAGCGTTAACGTGCAAACTAGCAATATAATCTAGTTTTTTAATAATCCCTTGTAGATCTCCAACTCCATCACCATTTGTATCCAACATACTACGTGGATAGATTTGATAGATGACAGCGCCTCGCCACCATGTAAGTTGATCCATTCTTGCCCCTTAACACTCAATATTTAAAACTAACAAATCCAACCGTCAGTTAAAACAATGTTGCAACCTAAAGATTGATCGCATTTGTTGTTAGAATGTTGGCAGCATACGTGATTTGCGAAATTGGGTTCAATATCTCTGCATACGTATGCAATAAAGCAGTCAACAAACACCAAACGCAACGACAAAAATATAATTTTATTAAACAAACACTTAAGAGTAACAGTTGGCGCCACCACCTATGAGTAAAAACAGCCATCCACCGTTGTTTTAGACGGACAAAAAGATTGAATACGTATGCATAACATTGTTATGGTCAGAATCTCGGGAGTAATATCTTCACCGTTGCGCAACAATATACTTATAAACGCTGCAAATATGTTGTAACACGTGCGCTTCTGTACCCAAACTCGTTACAACGTCAGTGATAATTAAAAAAGTAACTAGCCGACAGTCTAGTTAAAGGGGATGAAGATGTTGCAATTTAAACCTAGCGTGCTGACCTTAGCATTAGTCGCTGCTGGCGCGAGTATGAGCAGTTACGCTGCTGAAGAAACCAAAGCAGAGGCCTCAGCAGATGAATCAATTGAAGTTATAAGCGTTACAGGCATTCGTCGTAGCCTACAAGACTCCAAAGCGATAAAGATGACCTCCAGCTCTATAGTAGAAGCTATTTCTGCTGAAGATATCGGTAAATTACCAGACGTAAGTATTGCTGACTCTTTAGCGCGTCTACCAGGTTTAACCACACAACGCTTAAATGGCCGTGGTCAGGTAATAAGTGTTCGAGGTCTATCACCAGACTTCACAAATACAACCTTAAATGGTCGTCAGCAAGTATCAGCTAGTGATAACCGAAGTGTTGAATACGACATGTACCCTTCAGAGTTATTAAGTGGTGCTGTTGTATATAAGACACCAGACGCATCATTAATGGCACAAGGTATCGCTGGTACCATTGATATGCAGACTGTTCGTCCGTTAGCACATGGAGAGCAGACATTCAGTGTTAATGCACGATATGAATGGAATGAATTAGAATCTCTAAATCCGGACGTGAACGACTCTGGCCAGCGAGTTTCAGCTTCGTATATTGATCAGTTCGCCGACAACACTATAGGTTTAGTCTTAGGTGTTTCCTATATGGATACACCTAGTCAAGGAGAGCGTTTTAACGCTTGGGGCTACCCCCAAAATGAAGATGGGAATTACGTAATTGGTGGTGCGAAGCCATTTGTACAGTCAAATGAACTAAAGCGTACGGCAATCGTAGCAACTTTAGAATTTCAACCAACTGAAAATCTACACAGCACTTTTGATCTTTTTTATACTGATTTCAACGAAGCACAAACTTTGCGCGGTATCGAATTTCCTTTAGCATGGTCTGGCGCAACGTTAACACCAGGTACAGTCCAAAATGGAATGGTAACTGATGGTACTTTCAACGGTGTTGAAGGGATAATGCGTAACGATCTAGAGCAAAGAGATTCTGATACGCTAGCAGCTGGCTGGAACCTTGAATATGACCTAGGAGAATGGCAACTCGAGGGAGATTTAAGTTATTCAAAAAATGAGCGAACAGATGAAATTTATGAAAGCTATAGCCAAATAACCAGTGCTTTAGATAACCTAAAGTTTAAATCAACCACTAAAGGCACTGTATTCGAATCTGAACTTGACTACGCCGACACTGACCTTGTGAAGTTGTCAGGTCCAAACTGGGCTGGCAACGTGGGTCTTAACAATGGCCAAGTTGGCTATTACAAACAACCTGCTAGTAAAGATGAACTTTATCAAATCCGCCTAAGCGCTAGCCACGATTTGGACTGGGGATTAATCTCTCGGGTAGAGTTCGGTGCAAACTATGATGATCGAACTAAATCTAAAACGACAATTCCTGAGTACTACTACACACTTTCAGATTCTGACTGCACTAAGCCAGGAGATTCTAGTACTTGTCAAAAGGATATCAATTTTAATACCTTCACCACTAATCTTGGCTTCTTAGGGATTCCAGGAATGGTAAGTTATGATCCACGTGCCGCCTTCGATTCACTTGTAGAAGTAGAAGCGCTTCGAGCTGATATTGCCGCAAAGGCATGGGAAGTTAGTGAACAAGTAACGACCGCTTATATTAAATTTGATATTGATACTGACGTTTGGGATATGCGCCTCACGGGTAACGTAGGCACGCAAGTTGTTTATACAGAGCAAAGTTCTTCTGCTGTTTCTGCAACAGATGTGTACGAAAATGGAATTATTGTTGATGTTACAACCGTACCAATTGAAGATGGTACTGATTATACAGAGATTCTACCGAGCTTAAATTTAAGCTTAGCGCTTTCGGATAGCTCTATATTACGTTTTGGTGCAGCAAGAACGTTAACTCGTCCACGTATGGATGAACTCCGCGCAAGCTCTACTTATAGCTTTGACCCTAAATACGAAGACTCAACAGATCCTGAATTTTCACCTTGGAGCGCGAGCGGTGGTAATCCGCAGCTAGAACCTTGGATTGCAAATAGTGTTGACTTGTCATTTGAACATTATTTCGATGATTCAGTTGGATATGTATCTATTGCTGGTTTTTATAAAGATCTCGAGTCCTATGTATATACTCAACCAGAAGCCTATGACTTCAGTGAATTTCCTACAGGTGGTTACAACCCCGCGTTAGATGTAGGTGCGATTACTAAGCCACAAAACGGCGATGGCGGCTCGCTAAAAGGACTTGAACTAGCAGCCTCAATATCTGGTGCAATGTTAACCGAGGTGCTTGAAGATTTTGGTGCTATTGCCAGTGCTTCATTCACGACAAGCGATATTCAACCGAACCCAGATTCTCCGTCAGAGCCTTTACCTGGTTTATCTGAAGATGTCTATAACTTAACTTTCTACTATGAACATAGTGGTTTTTCTGCTCGGGTTGTTGGGCGTTATCGATCTGAGTTTTTAGGAGAAGTATCCGGTTTTGATGCTGGAAGAAGTTTTAGATATAACGAGCCAGAAACAATTGTTGATGCTCAAATAAGTTATCGTTTCCAAGAAGGTACGCTGGAAGGTCTAACATTATTGTTGCAAGCCAATAACCTTACAGATGAACCGTTTGTCACCACTGAAGAAGGCGATGAAATGCGCGTAATTGATTACCAACGTTATGGTACTAGCTACGCATTTGGCGCTTCATACCAGTTTTAAATAATGCAAAACAAGGTCTTTGATCACAACTTGGATCAAAGGCCTTATGTTTGCACAGTGGAATTTTACTAAATCGATTAGTCCATTCTATGGAGTACCTATGACGAGCCGTGTCCAAAACGTGGTTATTCTTGGTGGCGGCAGTGCTGGATGGATGGCTGCAGCTTGCTTAAGCAAAACACTCGGCAGCCAGTTACAAATTACGCTTATCGAGTCGGAATCAATAGGCACTGTCGGCGTAGGAGAAGCGACTATCCCATCTATACATCTCTTCAATCAGCTGATAGGGATTGATGAACAAGCATTTGTCAAAGCTACTCATGCAACTTTCAAGCTAGGCATACAATTCAAAGGTTGGGGGAAAGAGCAAGATGACTACATGCATGCTTTCGGTGGTTTTGGATTCCCATTTGGATCACAACCATTTTTTCAATATTGGATGCATAGTAAAACATTAGGGAATCAATTTAGTTTTTGGGATTACTCATTAAATAGTCAGGCAGCAAAATATAATAAGTTTGCCAAAATAGAAAAAGTCGGTGAAACCAACCTTCAAGGACTCGTATACGCCTACCAGTTCGATGCATCTTTGTTTGCAAGTTTCCTGCGCGCTTTTTCTGAGAACCTTGGTGTAAATCGAATAGAAGGAATCGTTAAAAAGACAAATTTAAGTAGTGAAACAGGCTTTATCAATTCACTGACGCTCGACAGCGGAATGGTTATTACTGGCGAACTCTTTATCGATTGTTCGGGTTTTAAAGGTGTGCTTATTGAACAAGCACTTCAAACAGGTTTCGAATGTTGGAGCCACTGGTTACCGTGTGATAGTGCTCTTGCTATTCCAACCAAAGCGTTAACTCCTCTCCCTCCATACACAACAGCGACAGCACATGATGCTGGTTGGCAATGGCAGATCCCTCTACAACATAGAACCGGTAACGGATATGTTTACAGCAGTCGCTATATGACAGATGAACAAGCCAAGGAAGAATTATTAAACAAGTTAAATAGTGAACCAATTGGGCCAGCGAAACTTATTCGCTTTAAAACAGGTATGAGAAAATTGAGTTGGAATAAAAATTGTGTTGCTCTTGGATTAGCAAGTGGCTTTCTAGAACCGTTAGAATCCACGAGTATTCATTTAGTACAATTTTCCTTAGGCAAGTTACTCAAGTTTTTTCCAAATAAAACATTTCATCCATCTACTACTGATGAATTTAACCGACTAGTAAACCAAGAATATAATAATGTCAGGGATTTCATCATCCTCCATTATAAAGCTAATCAAAAACAGGAAAGTAAATTCTGGCATGACTGCGCACAAATGCCAGTCCCTGCGGCATTACAACAAAAAATATCGCTCTTTGAAGCTCAAGGACAAGTCCACTGCAGTAGTGATGAATTATTTTCTGACATTAGTTGGACTCAAGTGATGCTAGGGCAAAACATATTACCCAAAGGATATCATCCTATGACACATAGTTTCCCGGTTAAAAATCTAAAGATCCATCTAGCTGAAACTCGCTCTATTATCAAACAAATATTACCCGCAGTGCCAAAACACAAGCACTTTATTGATCTTTATATTGATCACAAACAAGCACCCAATAATACATAGGATCACAGCTATGAGATATATTCTGACGAAAGCTGTTCTTAGTTTAATGTGCGTCTATGGCATTTGTAGCAATGTTAGTGCGGCGGACAATTCACTACCGATGGAAGGTTTAAACACGGCTAAAACAATAAAAGAAGTTAGAGTTGAACCGCAGTTCTGGTGGGCGGATATGGTCAATCCAACGCTTGAGCTGATGCTTCACGGCGACAATATCGCGTCAATGCAAGCATCCTTACAGACTCGTTCCAATATCAATATTGTTGAGCAATCAACCACAGAAAATCCAAACTATTTATTTATAAAGTTATCTCTAAAAGATGTTAAAGCGCAGACCATCACTCTGTCGCTAACAAAAAATAAGACGCTAATGCATCAGTTTGATTACCAAATCAAGCAACGACGTACTGGTTCTGGCCAGCGACAAGGCTTCGATAACAGCGATGTCATCTACCTAATTACTCCAGATCGCTTCGTTAACGGCGATACATCAAATGATAATCACAGCTCAATGCTTGAAAAGGTCAATAGAGCAGATAAAGATGGCCGTCATGGCGGTGATATACAAGGTATTATTAATAGCCTAGATTACTTACAAAAGCTTGGTGTGACCCAGCTTTGGGTCAATCCACTGCTTGAAAATAATCAACAGCAATACTCCTACCATGGCTACTCAACAACAGATCACTACAAGATTGACCCGCGTTTTGGCAGTAATGCGGACTACCGTCAACTTAGTGATGCCGCTAAAGATAGGGGCATTGGGATCATCAAAGATATCATCGTCAACCATATCGGCTCTAACCATTGGTGGATGACAGATATTCCTAGCAAAACCTGGATCAATGGTTTGGCTGCTAATCAACCCATCAATACCAGTAAGTTGCCTTTTACTACTCATCGTCGTACTACAGTACAAGATCCCTACTCTGCGCCAAGCGATTTGAGCAACTTCGTCGATGGCTGGTTTGTTGATAGCATGCCAGATTTAAACCAAACGGATGAAAAACTAGCAACCTACCTGATTCAAAACAGTATTTGGTGGGTTGAGTACGCTAATTTATCTGGGATCCGTGAAGATACCTACTCCTACGCCGATAAAGCATTTTTGGCGCAATGGTCAAAAGCAATTATGGCTGAATACCCCAAGTTTAATATTGTAGGCGAAGAATGGACTGCTAATCCCATAACGGTCTCCTATTGGCAAGCAGGAAAAATAAACCAAGATGGCTATGTCTCCTACCTTCCAAGCCTAATGGATTTCCCACTCTACGAGACCATGCTAAAAGCCTTTAATCATCCAGAATCTTGGGACAAAGGTTTTATTGAATTATATGAGATGATGGCAAATGATGTCGTTTATGCCGACCCAACTAATCTAGTGTTATTTGAAGGCAACCACGACACCAACCGTTTATTCAGCCTTTTGGATAACAATTTATCCCGTTACAAGATGGCAATGGCGTACACATTGACGTCTAATCGTATTCCGCAGATTTTTTACGGCACAGAAGTGTTAATGCAAAGCCCGGTAGAGGGTCGCCACGACGGTGCAGTAAGAGCTGACTTCCCCGGTGGTTGGTCATCCGACGCTAGCAATGCGATGACCCAGCAGGGATTAAACTCGCAGCAGTTGGACGCCCAACATTTTGTTAGTACATTACTCAATTTTAGAAAAGGCTCATCTGCCATTGCTAACGGTAAGCTGATTCATTACGTACCAGAAAACGGCGTTTATGTTTACTTTAGAGCGGATAAGACAGAAACGGTGATGGTCGTGATGAACAAGAACAATGAGCAGATAACTCTAGATAGTGAAAGATTCAAAACACAGTTGAAAGACTTTTCAACCGCAACCGATGTGATAACAGGCCAATCGCAAAATATCTTACATAGCTTAAGAAGCCCTGCCAACTCGGTGTTAGTACTAAGCCTAAACTAATCAATAAGAACAATTAAATCAATGGATAGGGCTAGATTTTATGACGTTTAAAACAAAGTTAGTTGATGTATGTGGTATTAACAATTCTGTTGAAAAGAGCAAGCTAAAAGTATCAAAAAGTGCGTTAATAGTCAGTCTTGTCTTACCTGCGTTTTTTGCAACTGGTTGCACAGAATCATCAACGAATAGCAACGTAAACACTGCAGAAAAAGCACCTGCAAACAAAAGCACTGTTTCGACGCATAAACAAGTAAAGCCGGTGATTTATCAAGTCTTCACGCGCTTGTTTGGCAACAAAAACACCAACAATCAACCGTGGGGAACAAAACAGCAAAATGGTGTTGGAAAGTTTAGTGATTTTGATAACACTGCGCTACGAAGTATTAAAGCCCTCGGTACCACCCACATTTGGTATACCGGCGTCCCCCATCATGCTTTGGTTGCTGATTATAAAACCTATGGTATTAGCGACGATGACCCAGATGTCGTTAAAGGACGCGCAGGTTCCCCTTATGCTGTAAAAGATTACTACAATGTAAACCCAGATCTTGCTGATAATGTAGAGAACAGGCTGCAAGAGTTTAAAGACTTAATCAAACGCACCCATGATAATGGTATGAAGGTAGTCATCGACATCGTGCCAAATCATGTTGCTAGAGCTTATCAATCCAACTATAGCCAACATGGCGTTAGTAGCTTCGGCGTTAACGATGACACCAGTACAAGTTATAAAAGACATAACAACTTCTACTATGTGGTAGACGATACTGCCATTGAGCTAACTGCAAAAGCTTTCAAAGTCCCTCAGTTAACACAAGAAAATGCACCGCTAGGTGGAGAAGCTCATCCCCTTTCCGATGGTAAATTTATAGAGTTCCCCGCAAAATGGACCGGCAATGGCTCTCGCGCAGCACAGCCGGATGCAAATGACTGGTACGAAACCGTGAAAATCAATTATGGCGTAAAACCAGACGGCAGCTACGACTTCCCTAGCCTGCCATCTTCACTAGCAAGTCAAGACGCTAACGTCCACTATCAGCATTGGTTAACGATAGAAACTGAAGACAAAGCACTGCCTTTTAAAGACAAGCGCATTCCAGACTCTTGGATGAAATTCAAACAAATCACTCAATTTTGGCTAGCCCAGGGTGTCGATGGTTTTCGTTATGACATGGCAGAGATGGTACCAGTGGCATTTTGGAGTTATCTAAACGCCAATATTAAACACACAAATCCAGAAGCGTTCTTATTAGCTGAAGTCTATAATCCAGCGCTTTATCGAGACTATATTCGACTCGGGAAAATGGACTATCTGTACGATAAAGTGGATATGTACGATACGCTAAAAGCTATTATTCAAGGGCAAGAAAGCACAGCCGCTATCGCAGAGAAACAAGCCTTAGTCAGTGATATCTCATCAAACATGCTGCACTTTTTGGAAAACCATGATGAGCAAAGGATTGCCAGTGCCGATTTTGCTAATGATGCTTTTGCGGCACTGCCCGCTATGGTTGTTTCAACTACCATAAGCTCCGCCCCTACTCTTATTTATTTCGGACAAGATGTTGGCGAAAAAGCAGCAGAGAAAGCAGGTTTTGGTAGTCCTACCCGTACCAGTATTTTCGATTATATCGGCGTTCCAGCCCATCAGCGCTACATGAACAACGGCAAATTTGATGGCGGACAATCAACAGCAAAAGAACTTGAACTTAGACTATATTACACAAAGCTGCTCAACCTAAGCCATAGCGCGTCGGCACTAACAGGTGAGTATATCGAACTCGATAGTTTTAACCGCGCAAACAATGTCATTGGCTATGATGAGCAAACATTTGCATTTAGTCGATACAATGCTGAGCAGCAACTGATTATCGTGAGTAACTTTAGCCAGCAACACAGTAAGACGTTTACCTTACAACTACCGCACTCACTCATTTCGAAGTGGAACATTGATGCTAAGCAAATAGCGCTGGTGGACCTTTTAAATGAACCTCAAAAGTCATTAAACGACCAAGAATTAACACTGACAGTTATTGATGATAAGGGAGCCGTTGCTTTGACCCTTGCGCCTAATGAGTCAAAAGTACTGATGGTTAATCATCACTAAGCATCAATATTCATACCAATGGCAGTACCAATCCCAGTACCAATAAAAAGTAATACAAAGCCCGTATAGACGGGCTTTGTCATTTATCTGAAAAGCTAACCATAACCAAAATGCTGTACAGCTATCTTCTCCATTTGAATACGTATGCAAGCCATTGCAGCAAGTTTAAGGTTCAACTTAGTATGCTAACAGCAGCATAACTTCAATAAAACTTGCACGGCAGAACTATAACAATAAATTAAACACAGGGATGGCACCATGTACTCACTGCGCTCTACATTACTTTCGTACCATGATAACGCCGCAATACAAAAAAAGACTTTCCACGCTAAAAAGCGTTCATTATCTAAGCTGGCCACCATCACTTCAATAATACTAGGTACGGCGTTTAGCAATATCGCAGTGGCTAAAACAGTTTCAGTAACCTCTCCCGACAAACAAATAGTGGTGTCTATTTTTGATGACAATGGCCAGCCAGAATATAACGTTGAGTTTCATGGAAAAAAGGTCATCACCGACTCTCGTCTTGGATTGGTATTTAAATCATTAGGTGAATTGGCACAAGGCTTTACCATTGAAAAAAGCAAATTAAGCAACACTCAAAATCGTTGGCAGCAACCATGGGGCGAGCAAGAATGGATAGAGGATAATTACAACCAAGCTAACATCACCCTAAGCAACGGCAAATATAAGCTTAAACTGCATTTTAAAGCCTTTGATGACGGCATCGGCTTTCGATATGAGCTACCAAAACAAGCTGAGCTAAGTCAGTTAACCATCACCAATGAATTAACAGAATTTTCAGTTCCGTCGCCCGAAAAAGCGCAAGCCTGGTGGATCCCAGCAAGAGGCTGGAATCGTTATGAGTACCTATACAGCAACAGCGCTTTAGACAAAGTGACTAATGTACACACTCCCTTCACTTTTAGGCTCAATTCTGGTGTGCACATGAGTATTCACGAAGCTGCACTGGTTGATTACGCTTCGATGACCCTAAATCAACGTCGTAGCGGCAAACTAAAAGCCGATCTCACTCCCTGGTCTGACGGCAGTTTGGTCAAAACTCAAGCGGGCTTTTTCTCACCATGGCGTACTATCCAGATAAGCGATGACGCCGCAGGTTTACTAAATTCACACTTAATTCTTAATTTGAATGAACCCAATAAACTTGGCGATGTAAGCTGGGTAGAGCCTGGGAAATATGTCGGTATTTGGTGGGGTATGCACCTTAATGAGAATACTTGGGGCTCAGGTGAAAAACACGGCGCCACCACCAGCGAAACCAAGCGTTATATGGATTTTGCAGCGAATAATGGCTTCGATGGTGTGTTAGTAGAAGGCTGGAATCATGGTTGGGATGGCAGCTGGTTTCATAATGGTGACGTGTTCAGTTTTACTCAACCCTACACCGATTTCGACCTTGATGCGGTGAGTCATTACGGCAGCTCAAAAGGGGTTAAGCTCATTGGCCATCACGAAACCTCTGGCTCAGTGACAAACTACCGAAATCAGATGCAAGACGCCTACGATCTTTACCAACAGCATGGCGTCAGTCAGATAAAGACCGGCTATGTCGCTGATGGCGGCGATATTAAGCGTATAGATGAAAACGGTATTACTCGCCATGAATGGCATGATGGTCAATTTATGGCGAACGAATATCTATATAGCGTTCAGGAGGCAGCTAAACGTCAGCTCAGTATTAACACTCACGAACCGATAAAAGATACCGGACTGCGCCGTACCTATCCAAACTGGATTTCTCGTGAAGGTGCCCGTGGACAAGAGTTTAACGCCTGGGGCACACCGCCGAACAATCCGGCACACACCACAACGCTTGCCTTTACCCGCATGTTAGCTGGGCCAATGGATTTCACCCCAGGTATATTCGACCTTGCCCCAAAAGGACTTGATGCGATTAATCGAGTACAAACCACTTTAACCAAGCAACTCGCTCTGTATGTCGTACTTTATAGCCCTATTCAGATGGCCGCGGATCTTCCTAGAAACTACCTTGAACGGCAAGATGCGTTTCAGTTCATCAAAGATGTACCCACCGATTGGCATCAAAGTATCGCCTTGGCAGGTGAAGTTGGCGAATATGTGGTATTTGCGCGACAAGAACGAGCAGGAAAAAGTGATGGCAAAGACTGGTACCTAGGGGCAATTACCGACGACAACGCCAGAGAAATTGAAGTAAAACTTGATTTTTTAACCCAAGGAGTGCGTTACGAGGCGCAGATCTACCGCGATGGTAAAGACGCTAACTGGCAAAGTAATCCTTATGATTATGTCATCGAGACCAAACAAGTAAACGCTGCAGATCAACTCACATTAAAGCTTGCACCAAGCGGCGGAACCGCAATTCGTTTTAAGGCTGTTAATTAGAAAACTTGCCTTTTATATGTCATAGACTAAAAAAGCCCTTAATTAAGGGCTTTTTCTATTACTCGATTTCTTAGCAAGATTTAGCGCTTTAGCTGGTAGTCGCTACCATCTTTCGCGGTAAACTCTTGATCGAGTACCGATGAGGCTACCACTGTGTTTTCAACATTAACCAGGCTTATCCAGTACTGGTGACCTTCAACTAAGATATCTTCAATGTTGGCACAATCTTCTGCGCCCTTTACACTTTGTCTATCAAAAGTTAGCTCCACATGCACGCCATTATCTTTAAGTAATATTGCGGTAGGCTCACTCTTATGACCGTTAAGCGCCACAAACTGTTTAGGGCAACGTAAGCCCGTTTGGCTACCGTCTTTCATAAACACTAGCAGTTGTTGGTAGTAGACTACATAGCTGCAAGCATCCTTGTGCGATCCTTTAGTTAGCGGAAACTTGTCATCCAAAAATATTTTGGCACAAGGTGTTGAGGTATCATTTGCTGCCTGACGGACAACATTCACATCAACAAAATCCGAACCAATATATACATTATTCTCGTGGTTGTTTGCAGTGTTATTGATTGTTGATATATCCATTGTCCTGTCCTCATTCGTTCCTAAAATAGGTCACTCACCGTTACTTGCTTTGAAAGCTTTCAAGAAACTGTTTATTTCCTGACTGCTTGATTTGTAGTCTAGTGTAAAAATCGCTACAATTTCACAATAAAAATTTTACAATGTGAATTTTACAATATGAAAAGTAATCAGAGCCTGATCAGAAAGTCACATTTTCTCGGTACCAAGATTAGAAATTTGCGTAAGAGAAACCACCTTACAATGGAAGATCTTTCAGCCCGCTGTGTGCGTGTCGATCCTGAGTCAGCCCCCTCTGTATCTTACCTTTCGATGATTGAACGGGGTAAACGAGTCCCTAGTGCTGGGATGCTAGCGGTGATTGCCGCAGTGTTTCAAAAAGAGGTTGATTGGTTTCTCGATGACGTTCCTGAAGACAACGCAATAACACCAGAAAAAGGTCGACGCGGTGGAATAAGTGGTATGGCTTTAGAGCCGAGTTTTCTGTTTTCGAGTGATATTTTACAGATTGCCATCCCCGAAATGCTGTCACAAACAGGAACTACCGGTCGTGAATTTGCCCATTTATTGATCCGCGCACACCAAGAACACCATCAAAACCACTTCCCAGATCTTGAGCGCGCTGCTGAAGAAGTTGGTCAAAAACGGCTTCCTTTGGCATTAGATGACTTAAAAGATATTGCCAAATCCCTTGGGTTAAAACTGAAATGGGTCGATAGAACTCCGCAAGAAGTAGAAGATGAGATGGGAGTCAGTACCGCCCATGTAGTGACTTCGTTCTTTGAGCCGCCATCGACTATTTATCTCAACAAGATGCTCAAGTCATTCCCAACAAGGCTTAAATATGATCTTGCGGTACATATTGGTCACTGTGTTTTACACAATAAAGACGGTTTAAAGTGCGTGTTAACAGCCGGAAGAAGACATACCGCTGCCCACGATGAGTTAACAACTCCCGCATCATCGACTTTGAATGCCCAAGATATTTTGCATGCATGGCGTGATTTCGAGTCTAGCTTCTTTGCTGGTGCACTGCTTTGTCCAAAAGTGCCCTTCAGACAATTATTAGACAGACACGGCTATGAGATAAACGTCAACAAAGCGGTTGGTGTGTCGGCATCGGTTGCAATGCGCCGAATGACCGTCGTTTCTCCCTACCCGCATTGGCATTACTTTGATGCCTACGCACCGGGCAAATTGAAAGCGGTTTATCGCGGTAACGGCATTCCTCTACCTTGGGGCAATATGCGGGTGGTAGAAGATCCTTGCCAGCATTGGGCCGTATTTAGAATGATCAACGAACCCAAAGTTGGTACCTCAGCCCAAATATCAATTCTCGAGGTTGCTGAAGAGCCACGGATCTACTGCTGTGAGTCAGTAAAGGTTGAAGATATGGCGGGAAACAATCACGTGCTTTGCGCAGGAATCGATCTCAATCCAGCTATTGATGCCCAAGGTGGTGATTCTGCGTCTATTGCCACAGAGCTGAAACAGATCTGTGCCGAAAATAGTGGCTCAGTAGAAATGCCAACGCATATTAAGAAAAACCTATTAAGCGTGGCAAAAATCCTTAACATTAATTGGATAGAACGCGGTATTGACAATGAAGCGCGGCTGATTTGCTCAAGAGGCGCCGTGTGCCCAAGACAACCAAGTTGTTATAAAGCCGGTAAAGCCCTTTGTGACGCAGAGTAGCTTAACGATTAAGTATGCCCATTGCAGTTGCATGCACAATGATGCACTGCTCTGAATAGCCAAATTCAATTGCCAGCGTATCGTCGATAATCATATCAGCGAGTAAGACGGTACCGGCAATTTTTTGCTTAGCTTGCTCAATTGCCATCAAAGTCGATACGCCTTCATCGATAGGCAGTAAATATAAAAACTGTGTTTGACAGCTTTTACCTACGACGGCACCTAATTCAACAAGCTCTTCAGACTGAGTTACACCATGATATGTCTCTGAGGTAAATGAACCGTGATTTGCAATGTTACAACCAGTCAAGATTAAAAAGCACATAAAAACAAAAGCTTGTATTTTTATCATTTTAGTCATCGACACAGTTCCGTTAAATATAAGTGTTATTACTGTTAAACATACAGCATGAATACGTATGTATTCTGTTGTGCCAAAATCAAGCTCAAGGGTAACATGGGAACCTACTTTTATTCATGCTCTGCTTGTGGTGTGGTCGGTAAAAGTATGGTCGTTTCTAACGGTTTGGCCGTTAGTTTTACCACTCTATAACAAGCTTTAGCCCAACAACGCAAACACGTTTGGTTATCGCTTTATTAGCATAGGTATAGGGTAACGGCCAGCAGAGGTCGCTAGTTGTTACCCATTTTTTTAAAGATTCGACCCACAATAATAATTCTAACACCGAAAAGGTCTGGTTAATGTCTGAAAACAACCCTCAACAAAAGCCACAGCTCAGCTTCTGGCAAATATTTAATATGTGTTTTGGATTTTTGGGCATTCAATTTGGCTTTGCACTGCAAAATGCCAATGTAAGCCGAATATTCCAAACCCTTGGCGCATCGATTGATGATATCCCAATTCTGTGGATTGCCGCGCCTCTAACCGGACTCATTGTACAGCCTATCATCGGTTATCTAAGTGATAACACCTGGGGAAGATGGGGAAGAAGGCGACCATTCTTTGTACTAGGCGCAGTTTGTACGACCTTAGCACTTTTTGTTATGCCCCACTCTCCTGCTTTGTGGATTGCTGCTGGCATGCTTTGGATTATGGATGCATCGATTAACATCGCTATGGAACCATTTAGAGCATTTGTTGGCGATAACCTGCCCAATAAGCAACGCACTCTTGGTTATGCGATGCAAAGCTTCTTTATTGGTATTGGCGCAGTCATCGCATCAGCGCTACCCTATATTTTAAGTAATTATTTTGATGTGAGTAATACTGCGCCCGCTGGTGAGATTGCTGATTCAGTACGTTACGCTTTCTATTTTGGCGGTGCTGTTCTTTTCCTTGCTGTAATGTGGACCGTCATTTCAACAAAAGAGTACTCACCTGAAGAGTTAGCTGAATTTGAAAAGCACACTGACGAAAGTCCGATTCAAACAACGGGTCAACGTAGCGCAACACAGTACCGAAACGGAAGTATCCTCTGGGCAAGTATTGGTAGCATTTTTACTGCCACTATTTGGTTATGTGAATGGGATAAACAGCTATTTATTCTCAGTATCGGAATATTAAGTTTTGGTCCATTGCAGCTATACTGTGCAACCAAATTAAACCAACTAAAGTGTCATTCTGAAACAACAGAACAGTTAAGTACAAACCGTGAAAAGCAGAGCTTAATCTTTTGCGTGGTCGATGACCTATTCAATATGCCCAAAGCGATGCATCAACTCGCTTTAGTGCAATTTTTCTCATGGTTTGCACTATTTGCCATGTGGATCTATACCACAGCAGCCGTGACTGACTATCACTATGGTAGCCAAGATGTATTATCAAAAGCCTATAACGATGGTGCTGACTGGGTCGGTTTACTCTTTGCAGTTTATAACGGTTTTGCAGCAATCGCGGCCATTTTCATCCCTATTCTCGCTAAAAAGCTGGGTTTAAAAGTGACTCACTGCATCAACCTGTTCTGTGGTGGTCTCGGCCTTATTAGTTTTAAGTTCATCAGCGATCCCACCTTATTATGGCTGCCAATGATAGGCATAGGTATCGCTTGGGCTTCAATACTCTCTGTCCCATACGCCCTGCTCGCAAATACGTTACCAGCAAAGAAAATGGGCGTTTACATGGGAATATTTAACTTCTTTATCGTCATCCCACAATTATTGGCAGCAAGTGTGCTTGGTCTTATCGTCAGAGTACTTTTCGATGGCCAGCCGATTTACGCACTGATCACCGGTGGCGTGCTGATGATGGTAGCAGGTATAGCTGTGTTAAGAGTCAATGTCGACAATAGCCTGTGATCCTTGCTGAAAATTAAACTCGCAAAAAACGTTAACAATACACTTTGTGTTTTACGCAAAATAAATAAAAAAGCATCATATTTGGGGAAGCAAATGGTAGGTCCAATCACATTTAAACAAACAGTACTTACCACCGCAGTGAGTATGGCGCTGTTACTAGCCGGCTGTAACAATCAACATACAGAAAATAGTACTGAGTTAAGTTCTGTTAAAAGTGAAACAACACAACTTAGCACTGGTAATCAGCGAAATTCTATTGCACCAGGAATTCCTGGAAACGACCCAACATGGGCTTTTGCAGGAAAAACCGGCATTGGCACCTCTTATGAGCCCTATACAGACGGCAGTTATCAAGATAGCGCTGAAAATCCTATCAGTCGGGTTTGGTTCTCGCTTGCCCAAGGTATTATCACTGAAACCATGTTTGGTCTAATCCACAACGCACAACTGAAAGAGATGCAATTTGTTGTAACCGGCGACGGTTTTGTTGATACTGAAAAAGATGATACTGAACACTCTATCGAGTATTTACACACTGATGAGTTCGGTAGACCACTATCACTTGCCTATAAGCTTATTAATAAAGATAAAGGCGGCAAATACCAAATAGAAAAACATATTTTTACTGATCCTGACCGCGATGCACTAATGATGAAGGTGATTTTTACTGCATTTGAATCCGGGATCACCCCATACCTAATGGTTAACCCGCATATCGACAATAGTGGTGCAAACGATATTGCTCAGTATGACACTGCTAATAAAGTGTTTACCGTAAACACCACAGATAAAGACAGCAGTGTCATGAGTGTTAAATCAAGTGTTGATTTTAGCCAAGCAAGTGTTGGCTTTGTAGGCATCTCTGATGGATTAACCGATCTAAAAAATAACGGTGATATGAACTGGCAGTACAGCGCAACCTCCGATGAAAACCAAGGCGGGAATGTCGCACTCACTGCCCAGTACCCGAGCCCAATAATAAAAGCCGGCGAGCAGCAAGCTAAGATAAGTTTTGATCTGGTCATCGGTTTTGGCAGCGATAAGCAAATCAGTTTAGCTAATACAGACGCGAGCCTAGCTGCAGGTAGCGACAAAGTACTCGCAGCCTTTAACGGTGAAGGAGATGCATTGGGTTGGCAAGATTATCTAAGCTCACTCGATGCATTAAACAACATGGTCAATACCACTACTGATAATGGCAAGTTGTTATACGCCAGTGCATTAGTGTTAAAAGCGCAAGAAGACAAGACTCATGCCGGCGCGTTAATCGCCTCACTTTCTAATCCATGGGGAGATACGGTTTCTGCAAAAGTTGGCAGTACTGGCTACAAAGCTGTTTGGCCACGGGACTTTTATCAATGCGCGATGGCCTTTCTAGCAATGGGCGACAACCAAACGCCAAAAACAGCGTTTGAGTATTTAGAGAAAGTTCAGGTAACTGAAAATACTCCGGGTTATACCGGGACACCAGGTTGGTTTTTACAGAAAACCCATGTAGATGGACAGATTGAATGGGTCGGTGTGCAGTTAGATCAAACTGCAATGCCTATCATGCTCGGCTGGAAGTTATGGCAAGCTGGGGTATTAAGCGATACGGAAATAAGCCATTGGTATAAAAAGATGCTCAAACCTGCCGCAGAGTTTTTGGTCAATGGTGGTGAAGTTAACTTAGATTGGAATCACATCAATATAACACCACTAAAAACTCAGCAAGAACGCTGGGAGGAGCAGCAAGGTTACTCACCTTCAACTACCGCAGCGGTAATATCAGGTCTTATCAGTGCCAGTGATATAGCAAATCATACAGGCGATGACAAAGCGGCCAAACGTTATTTAGATACCGCAAAAATGATGCAGAGCAAAATAGCAAAACTGATGGTGACCAAAAGTGGGTTACTGGCAGCATCAAGCCGCTCTAATAGTGATTCAGACCAAACTGAAAACCTACCCTATTTTGTACGTTTAGCGCCAAACGGCGAACCAAACCTTGATACTAAGCTCGGTGACAACAATGGTAGAGGTGGCCTTGATCAACGCCTTATTCTAGATGGAGGCTTTTTGGAACTGGTTCGCTACGGTGTAACTGACGCAACCGATAAGACGGTGAGTAATACGGTTGCACTGATAGACAATGAGAAACTAGAGCATAACTTAAGAGTGAAATACCAGTTTAAAGCCAAAGATGGGTCACTTATTCCAGGCTTTAGACGTTACGGTAATGATGGTTATGGAGAAGATGAAGTCAACGGTGATAGCTATGCAGAGAAAGGTCAAAACAGTGCTGGACAACGAGGTCGTGTTTGGCCATTTTTTACCGGAGAACGTGGCCATTTTGAGCTTGCTAAAGCCCTTAAGAGCAACAGCCTTGATAGTGACTCCCACCAAAAGCTAATCAATACTTATGTGCAAGGAATGGAAACGTTTGCCAATGAAGGGTTAATGCTACCGGAACAAGTATGGGACGGTGTTGGCAACCCTACGCGTTACCACTATAAGCCAGCTCAAGGCACTAACTCTGCCACACCACTTGCTTGGACTCACGCAGAATACATTAAGCTGGTGCGCTCAATGTCAGATAAAAAGGTATGGGATAATTACTCAATTGTCACTGACAAACTCAAGCAGTAGGCGATTTAAATAAGTACAAAAAAGGTAAGCCCGTTAGCATCAAGCTAGCGGGCTTTTTTATCGATACTTAAACGGGCTTATTGCAGCTATAAACTGATTGTATCTATAAACTGATTGTATCTATAAGCTTAGTGAATCTCTATCATGCTTAAGCAAGCCATATTGGAACTCACTTCCCCAAGCGCCTTTAAAGAATATATTATCGATAAAATGTGCTTCTCGGCGAAACCCTACTCTTTCTAATAATTGATAGGAGGGGTGATTGTCGCAGTCAGTAGTCGCAATTATTCGGTGCTTTTTCATATCATTAAAAAGATAATCAATAAATGCACTCAACGCTTTGGTCGCAATCCCTTTACCTTGATGCTCCGGCGCTAAAGTAAAGCCCACTTCAACTTGCTCAGCATCAATAAAATGGATTGCAAAATCACCTAACAAGTTATTGCTGTGGGTTGCAACAATTGCAAGTTGGAACCATTGCCCTACTTCACCAAATTGATGCCCCTGCATCGATTCATACAAGCTATTGGCTTTTTCTATTGAGTAATCATTCCAGCTTTGGTATTGAGCAACCGCTTCCATCGCTCGATAACGCGCAAAAGTCTCTAGGTCGACCAGTTCAAACTCACGGATAGTTAAATCATCTACGGTAAATATCTTCGACATTGTTATGACTCTACTGTTAATTTATACAAACGACTCTCTTCATCGTAAGCAGCCAATTTTTCAATTTTATCAAATACAAAGCCTAGCCGCTCTAGTGTCTTTATCGAAGCCTCGTTATCCATAGAAGTCACTGCAATAAATTCCTTTGCCTTAAGAACAGTTTCACCATAGTTGAGTACCGCTTTTACCGCTTCTTGGGCATATCCTTTAGACCAAAAGGCTTTTGCAAAAGCATAACCTAGTTCAAAATCATCGCGGTAGTCGCGGCGTATTAAGCCACAGATCCCAATTGGAATATCGCCTTCTCGCAATGTAACCAAGTACATACCATAGCCATTATCATGATAACTTTTAGTGAAACTGTCATTGATATACGTTACCGCTTGCTCAAGACTATGGACTTGCTTATCTGCAATCCCCTCGATAAAGCTTGGTTCATTAAGCAGAGACAGAATAAAACTCGCATCAGCAGCAGTAATCTGTCTGATTGTTAGCCGTTCACTGGTCATTAAAGCCATATAATTCCTTTTAATATATACCCGTACTACCTGAAGGTGCACGATTCAGTGGGAGTTTAATCACGGCATCGATTGCCACAAATGGTCGTTCCCTTGGTAAAATCAATAAAACTGAGTAAAACCCATGCTTTTTGTATAAGAAACGCCCATCGCAGAAGTCTTTGTTCGACTCCACTTCGTTGTTGAGCTGACTAGTAGATCCCAACAATTTCATAATGATGTAGGTTTCCACCGACGTTAATCGAAACTTCATCATTCACTTCGCGCGACATTAGTTTTTCACCAATAGGCGACTGCGGTGTGATGAGCATAAAATTACGTTTAGCTAATTCAATTTTTAAACCACCAGCACTTGGTCCCATAAACAACAAGCTAACAATATCTTCTGCGTCAACAAGCTCAACTAGGTGACCAACAGCGATAAGCTTAGGTTTACGACTATCGCATTCATTCAAAGCTCGATGCTTTAACAAGGTGAATAGTTGCTCAAAAGCTGTGATATCCGCTTGACACTCTGCAACTCTAACGGATTGGCCGTGGGCAAGGTACGACGCCTCTAAACCAAAAGTATCGTACTTATTTTCAGCAACGCTTTCACTACTTGTTGCAGTATCATGGGCACGTTTGGCTGCATTCATCGCATCCTGATGCACTTTGATAAGGGCTTGCTGAATCGATTGCTCTATCTCTTCTCTGGTAAGCACGTAACGCCCTTTAGGTAATACAAAAATGTTAAATAACAGTTTTAATTATTTGCAGCATAACATGCTTGATTAAACTGATAAATTGGTTAACTTAGAGTATGTGCAATCGAATTAACTGAGTAGTGGAACCGCTCAGAGAGAGCCATTTTTCAGTTAGGGATCATCAATGCAAAACAGCCATAATAAAAATAACAAACAACTCCTCAACATTGGCTTGCTCAGCGTAGCAATGGCGGCAACAACATGCTCTGCACAAGATCTAGAGCCTAGAAGCTATACCAACATTCCCATCGGAATGAACTTTTTAGTTGTCGGCGCTGCACATTCTGAAGGCGAACTATCACCAGCACCTACAGCACCCATCGAAAATGCTGATATCAACATCAATGCCGCTGTTGTCGGATATGCCCATACTTTTGCACTGGCTGGAAAATCGTCGAAAATTGATATGAGCGCGAGTCGACTTTGCTATAAAGGCAGCGCTGATTTTCAAGGCGAACGAGTTACGGCTGATAGATGTGGTTATGGCGATGTTAATGTTCGACTCTCTTGGAACTTTTTTGGTGCACCGGCCTTAAAACCTGCCGACTTTGGTGCATGGAAACAAGGTGTTGTGGTCGGGACGAGTCTACAAATTACAGCACCGACAGGGAGTTATGATAAAGATAAACTGCTTAATGCGGGTGCAAATCGTTGGGTATTTAGACCAGGATTAGGTATGTCTCATAAACTCGGCGACTGGTATTACGATTTAATCGCTTCTGTGCGTTTTTACGGTGATAATGACGAGTATTTCAATGAGGTTAAGCTTGAGCAAGATCCACAATATACCCTACAGGGTCACCTAATTTACAACTTTAGCCAAGGTCACTGGCTATCACTCAATGCCAACTTTTATTTTGGCGGCGAAACCCACAAGGACAATATCGACTCGTTTGATTCGCAGGAGAACTCTCGTTTCGGCATCACCTATTCTGCGCCGATTAACAGAAGCAATAGCATTAAACTATACGCCAGTACTGGGGTGGTTACTCAAGTCGGTAGTGATTTTGATACGCTCGGTGCAGTTTGGCAGTACATATTCTAGATTGATTAGCCAAAAATATGCCGCTCAACTTAATGCACTAATAAAAAAGGTTCAATGGCAGTATTACCGTTGAACCTGTTCTATTTGCAGTCAAGCATTTGCAAATGCTAGCTGTTACTCTATATCGTCGAAATACCAGTAACCAGCATTAACCCAATCGGTTAATTGATTGAGTGTTTCATCATCAGCCAACCAAGGTGTTAGCGCCTCTAGAGTTAACTGCTGCGAGTCACATAACAGTGCGATTAACGACTCTTTAGTTTCGCCTAGTTGGATCTGTTCACCATTTATATAGAGCATACCGTCAGCGGCTGTTGCTTCAAAATACAAACAACGCAGGCCACCAAGCTTTACTAGCGGCTGTAACTTTAACTGCTCGGTTACGTCAAGACTTTGAAAACCTAAATGATCTTCAGGTAAATCAAGTTCACATTTCGACTGAGTAAGATAACGGCCACTAAACTCACTGATTAGCTTGTCATCTAACGTACTGAATAACTGCTGCTTAATGCGTGCTAAGTCGGAGTGATTGACCACGCCAGAGCCATTAGCTAGTTCACGGTCCGGATCGGCAATCTGCTCATTACACAGATCGTTATCGATAATGTGATCAGCCATTGCGCTTACCATGTCTTTCGCAGAGGCTGTTCGATAACCGACTGAGAAGCTCATCGAAGGCTCAAGAGTCACACCATCATGAGGATACCCCGGTGGCAGATACAAGATATCGCCAGGCAACAATTCAACATCTATGATCGGATCAAATGCTTCTGTATGCAGCAATGCAGGGTGAGCTGCAAACTCTTTGTGAGGACCAAGATCCCCAACTCGCCAACGACGGCGACCCGAACCTTGGCAGATAAACACATCGTAAAGGTCAATATGAGGTCCAACTCCGCCACCAGGTGTGGCATAGCTCACCATGACATCATCAAAACGCCAGCGTGGGATAAAATCAAAACATTGAATTAACTCTTCTGCTTCCGGTAACCAGTTATTCAGTGCTTGAACAATTAAGGTCCAATCTTTTTCACCAAGTTCTTCGTAAGATTCAAATGGGCCAAACTCAGCTTGCCACTCATCGTTTGCTTTAAAAACTCGGCGTGACTCAACCATTTCGTCACAAGCAAGTCCAGCCATCTCTTCAGGAGAGAGCAGATCTTGAAAGTTTTTAAATCCTTGGCGGATCACTAGTGGTTTTTTTTGCCAATACTGCTCTAAGAACTGCTGCGGCGTAATACCATTTAAATCTAATTGCATATTTATCACTCACTATAATTTGCGGCGATCCTAGCAAGTATTAGCATTTAGTTATTTGGGCAAGATCATAAATTGGCAAGTTGCTGAACATTCAATTTGCGTTACATTTAAATTGACTCCCACCAATGTCGCTCTACAATATGCGCAAACTCTACTGGTAAGAACTGCACATTGGCACACTCTTTTGCTTCACCCCATTCGACAAATCTTCAAAACGATATCGCTTTAGATGCAAGTACGGTCATTGTGCTCGATTTTGAAACTACTGGTCTATCACCAAACCAAGGTGATCGAGCCATAGAAATTGGTGCAGTGAAATTACGAAACGGCATTGTAGTTGAACGTTTTCAAGAGCTAATGAATCCAGGCTTTCGTGTTAGTGGCTTTATCGAGAGTTACACCGGGATTAGCAACCAAATGCTAAGCAGTGCAGCTCCTTGTGATGAAGTCATGGATCAGTTTGCTGACTTTATCGCTGACTATAATATGGTTGCCCATAATGCATCTTTCGACCAACGATTCTTAGATGCCGAGCTGAATGCAATTGGACGTGGTTATAACGGTCAGTTTGCTTGCTCGATGTTGATTGCTAGAAGGCTATATCAAGAAGCCCCAAACCATAAACTTGGTAGTTTAATCAGTTACAAGCAGATTAAACATGATGGTGTTTTTCATAGAGCGTTAGCCGATTCAGAGATGACAGCCGATTTATGGTTAGCAATGTTAGATGATCTTAAGCAAGATCATTGTATTGAAAATGCGGAGTTTAGATTGATGCAAACGATAACAAAGCAGAGTAAAGCCAACATCTTTAGATTTCTGTCTAATTACAGCAACTAACGCCTTTAGCCGAGCATGACATGTTTTATCGCTCGGCAGCTAAAAAGTTGCTATGCCGACTGACGCACCACTAAGTTAGTCGGGATCAGCTGCGGTGATACCTCTTCACCGTTAATCAGTTTAAGTACACTCTCAACCAGAATTTCACCCGCCAGCATAGTATTTTGCTTAATCGTCGTTAATGGCGGATTAGCAAAACTAGCCACTGGAATATCGTCATAGCCCATTACAGCAACATCTTCGGGAACAGCTAACCCTTTAGCGTTAAGTGCCCTTATGGCGCCAATTGCAATAAGATCGCTAGCGGCAAAAATAGCGTCAAAGTCTTCACCACTATTCAGTAAGCTATTGGTCGCATCAAATCCCGACGTTTCTGTACTTATGGCTGCAAACTGTATGGCGTTATTTACTTTAATCCCAGCTTTTTTCAGTGCGCTTAGGTGACCTAAGTAACGGTCACGAAACTCAGGGCTATGACTAGATGAATCGCCAATAAAGGCAATGTTGTTATGCCCTTTCGCTAAGAGGTGTTCTGTGGCTGTTACGCCACCTTGATGGTTATCACAACCAATGGTTAATACCGATTTATGATTGTGTTCTGCCCCCCAAATAACAAAGTGAGTATTTTGCTCTAATAATTTTGCAAGCTTTCTCTCGTAGTCAACGAAATCGCCATAGCCGAGTAAAATAATACCATCGGCTTTATTACTGTCCTCATAATCAGCATGCCAATCACTGCTTAACTGTTGAAAAGAAACCAGCAGATCATAGCCCTTTTGTGCAGAAGCTCTAGTGATTGAGCCAAGCATAGATAAAAAGAACGGATTGATCAGCGAATCGTCGTTGGTAGGGTCCTCACAAAGTAACAACGCAAGCGTCTGACTATTTTGCATCCGCAAGTTACTGGCATTTTTATCAACTTTATAATTAAGCTCTTTAGCAATCGCTTGAATACGTTGGCGGGTTTCCAAATTCACCAACGGACTGTCTCTTAAGGCTCTAGAGACTGTAGATTGTGACACTCCTGCTTTGTAAGCTATATCAATGGATGTTGCTTTTGTAACCATGATTTTTTCAAACCTTTATTATAGTTTTAGGTAGTTTTTATAGCGTTACTTACTTCACTCTCATTGATATAGCCTATCGGCCTATATGCCTAACTCATCAAACAGATCGTCTGCACTACTCATTTGTGCTTCATTAGAGGTTGTGCTGGGCTTTACTTTTTTAGGGCTAGCGCCTTGACCATGTTCTGCCAACAGATCATCGAGATCAAAGTCTTCGTCCGCATCGAAATCTGTTAACTTAATAAACTCTGTTTTATCCATCGCAAATTCAAGATAAAAAATATGATTGTTTTGCGTTTTAAAAGAAACCCTTCTCGCTACCGCTTCATCAAGGTTAGTATCAACCGAAATAGTTAGTTCTTTATTAATAGTCAACATTTTTGGCTGGCTTTGACTAATTGACGTTTGTAATTCTTTACTGATTTTATTGATGAAATCCCCTAGCATTTGGTTCATCAACTCACCCATCACATTGCCGACTTCGTCAGAGGTGTGCGAGAACGCCAATTCTGACTCAGGCATGCCCATATTAAGCATATACTCTCGATAGATCTCTATCGCGGCTGGAGCAGAAAAGTTGATAACGACTAAGCCGGAAAAGCCACCGTCAAAAATTGAAAAACAACCTAAATCAGGCTTTAAACAAGTACGTGTAATTGACTGCACCATTCCAGCATGGGTGATCTGGCTGTTTGTGGTACTAGAAAGTACGTGAGAGACTGATATACAAAGCTTACGTAGTATGTCATCAGTGGTGACAGAATCTTGCGTTGTTAGCATAATGAAAACCTTCTTATTGTAATCTTTTCATAGTGCCGCAAACCTTTAACAAAACAAAGCAAAAACATAGCTAAAGTCGAGAATTATTGCTAAGCGGTACAGTCTTTAGCCGATCCTATTCGTTAATCTCACTACCTTTAGAACATTAAACTTCAAATAAAAGGTCGTGAGTCAACCCTACCTCGCATTAATCCTAATTAAGCCACTGCGAATGAATAAAAGTATAAGAAACGATATAGTTAACATTTTAAAAATAAACATAACCTTAGCTGTTCTTTTTAGACAAAATACACGGTACATTTAGCCTACTATTTCACTAATAGAGCTTCGCCATCATGACAGCCATATTAAGACAACTCACCATCCTTCAGCGACTAATTTTAATGCTTATGCTTGCTGCGATTGGCACAGTTGTTTTTGCCAGTTTTTCAGTCAATGAACAATATAACAACCTTGTGACACAAAAGCTGGAACAGAATGATGCGCAACTTAATACTGTAGTCAGCATTATTGAGGCCCATAGACAGCAAGTCATTAATGGCAAAATTTCTGAAGCCGAAGCAAAAGTCGAATCAGCAAGTTTGGTGAACCAAATCAATTTTGGTAACGATGGTTTTTTCATTCTAACCGATAACAACAATACTATTTTGGCTCATGGTGGCAATAATCAAGCAATCGGCAGAAACATCGCCAGCATCAATCAATCGGGCAATGACAGTACACTTTCCGAGCTGGTAGCAAAGGCTTCGTCTGCCGGTAGTGCACAGGGAGAGGTTAACTTCACTAACCCTCAAACTAGGCAGTTAGAAAGTAAACTAGTAGAAGCAAGATATTACCCTGCTTGGAATTGGACACTGATTACGGGTAGCTATAAAAGCGCGATTAGCACGGTAATGTACTCTATGGCGATAGATTACTTAATCATTATGCTGATGATTTCTATTCCTATTTTCTGTTTCTTTCTGATGCTAAACCTCTCTATTACCGCGCCACTAAAAGATGCTATTGCAGCGATGAAAGATATCGCACAGGGTGAAGGCGATTTAACCAAGAGATTACCTACCAAAGGTAAAGATGAGGTTGCCGAGCTTGCTGAAGCATTTAACCTGTTTGTCATCAAAATTGCAGATACCGTCGCCCAATTGCAACCGTTAGGTAAAAGCCTTGATGATGACGCTAATCGCTTACTCAATGCAGTACAAGAATCAAACAGCAGCGTTGATCATTTGCATCAAGAGACCAGCAGTGTCGCCACGGCAATCAATGAGATGTTATCAACCACCCACGAAATGGCTACGAACACCAGTCAAGCAGCCGATGCAGCAAACAGTGTCAAACAGCAAGCACAACTAAGCATGGAAAAAATGGGTAGTACTCTAGACAATACCCAGCGTTTAGTAGAAGAGCTAAAAACATCAGAGCAGATCACCCATGACCTCGGCAGTTCATCAAAGCAGATTGGCAGTATATTGGATGTCATTAGAGGCATAGCCGACCAAACGAACCTGCTTGCTCTTAACGCAGCAATTGAAGCTGCCCGAGCAGGAGCTCATGGCCGTGGTTTTGCTGTTGTAGCCGATGAAGTTAGAGCGCTTGCTAATCGTACTCAAGATTCAACCAATGAAATACAGAAGATCATAACCGAAATCCAATCAGGTGTGGGCTCGGTCGTCTCAAGTAATGAGCGTACCCAACAACAATCTGAGCAGGTACAAACTCAAGCCAAAGGTGTGGGTGACTCTCTGGGAGAAATCTTAGCCTTAATCGCACATATTAGTGACATGAACACCCAATTAGCCAGTGCGACTGAGGAACAATCTTTAGTTACCGAAGAGATTAACCGAAACATTTGTAGTATCACCGAATTAACAGAAGTCTCGGTTAAAGCAAATGAAAGTAACCATCATGCAGCTGTGTCTTTGCAATCTATCAGCCAGAGCTCAGCAAAAACACTCGGTCAATTCAAGGTAAGCTAAACACTTTACCCACAGACTATTTGGGGCATTATTTGCCCCTTTTTCATTTCTCAAACTATGTTAAGCTAAATTCAATCTGGAAAACTTATCTAAACGGAATTGAATTTATGGCACGTATGACATTAGCTGTTCATCCGCAGCTTTTTACAATCCATAGCCTAGCTCCTGACGCTATCGTGCCAAGCAGCATATTCCAGCAAGAGATCTATTTTATTGGTAAGACACGGGAAGAGTTGTCGGTTGTCGTTGATTCCACTTTCGAAATAGACAGCTTAGAACAAGAACATGGCTGGAGTTGCTTAGAAGTGCTCGGGCCTTTAGGTTTTTCTATGACAGGTATTTTATCGAGTGTATCTGGTGCACTTGCAGAGCAAAAAATATCAATCTTTGCGATTTCTACTTTTGATACTGATTATATTTTGGTAAAAAAAGAAACACTTGCCGATGCCACTAAAGCACTCAAAAAAAAGAACTATCAGATAATCAATCATCAAGGATAGTTACGGTGATGACTTAGCCACTCGTTTTGCGCTAGATAGAGAAAATATATGTATCAGAAAACAGTCACAATTACCGCCAAACACGGCATACACACTCGCCCAGCAGCACTTTTGGTAAAAAAAGCTAAATCATTCGATTGTGATATTTTAGTTGAATGTAATGGTAAACAAGCCAGTGCAAAAAGTTTATTTAAACTGCAAACCCTTGGACTCTACTATGGTATTGAAGTGAAGGTGATTGCAGAAGGCGAGCAAGCAGAACAGGCTGTTGAAGAAGTTTCCGAATTACTGATTACTCTAAGTTAAAGGCTACGTCATGTCTATTAAAGGTATTGTTGTTTCTTCAGGAGTTGCATTTGGACAGGCCCTACATTTAAACCTGCATCATGAAAAAATTGACTACCGTAGGCTACCAACAGCTCAAATTGCCGATGAGCAAAGAAAACTTACACAGGCTTTTAGTAAGCAAAAGTGCCATTTAGAAGAGGGTTTAGCAAAACTTGAAGTTGGTTCTGACCACTATGATCTAATAGAAGCGGACATACTCTTTTTAGATGATGAGTCTCTGTTGGAACTGGTGTTAGCAGAAGTTGAGCAACTACAGATCAATGCAGCTGTTGCGATAGAAAGGGTTTTTGCGCTACAAGCATCTGAACTTGAGCAACTCGACGACCCCTACCTCGCTAACCGAGCCCAAGATGTGTTATGCCTTGGCAGCCGCTTGATTGCAAGACTCAGTGGCGCACAGCACCTAGATCTGAGCCGATTAACTCAGCCCACAGTTATACTAGCGCATGATCTAACCCCTGCAGAATTTGCCATGTTACCGCTAGAGCACATCGCAGGATTAGTGCTCAATACCGGCGGGCTTACAAGCCATACCGCCATTTTGGCACGCAGTGCAGGTCTGCCCGCGCTGCTAAGTTGTCAATTCACTCGAGCCCAGATCCATAATGGCGATGAAGTCGTCCTTAATGCCATCGATGGCGAACTTCACCTTAAACCCAGCGCCGAAACTTTAAAAAAATTAACCGAGCTTCGTCTACAAGATGAGGCACATAAGCAACAGCTCCTATTGCTTAAAGATCTACCGACACAAACGCTTGATGGCCATAGTGTCGGGCTACTTGCCAATGTCGGTAGCTTGAATGAAATTAGCCACCTTACCGATGTTGGTGCTGAAGGGATTGGTTTGTTCAGAACAGAGTTTATGTTAATGAACACCACTACCATTCCCCAAGAAAAAGTTCAGTATCATTTTTACTGTGATGCGCTGCACCTAATGGATGGCAAGCCTTTTACCATTCGCACGCTCGATGTCGGTGCGGATAAAGAACTCCCTTGTTTAAACCCCGCTTGCGAGGACAACCCCGCGCTAGGCGTGAGAGGTATACGCTACACCTTTGCCCATCCAGAAATATTAATGACTCAGTTAAAGGCTATTTTGCGTGCTGCGAACCATGGGCCAATTAGATTGATGTTCCCTATGCTCAATCAAGTGGAGGAGTTAGATACCCTTTTCGACCTAATAGAGCAGTGTAAAGTCAGCTTAAATGAACAAGAAAAAGGCTTTGGTCAACTAAGCTATGGCATAGTGGTTGAGACTCCCGCTGCGGTGATAAACCTTGAATCCATGCTACCAAGACTTGACTTTATAAGTATAGGTACCAATGATTTGACCCAATATGCAATGGCAGCAGACAGAACCAACCCTCAGCTGACAAGAGATTACCCATCACTATCGCCTGCCATATTAACCTTGATACAAATGACAATTGATAGTGCGAAACAACACAACGTTAAAGTATCGCTTTGTGGTGAGTTAGCCAGTGATCCTATTGTAGCGCCGCTTTTAGTCGGAATGGGCATTGATGAACTGAGTGTCAACTTGGCTTCATTACTTGAGGTCAAATCTGCCATAAGGGCAAGGTCACTCCAAGCCTGTTTAGAAATGGCAAAACAGGCACACCAATTAAAAAGAATCGAAGAATTAAATCTTTATCTAACAGGTCTTAGTTTATAGAGATATAATAAATGCAGTCTAATTTGAAAATAATAATGATTCCAAGGGGCAAATGAATGGGATTTTTAAGCCGCATTAGACGTCTTGTTTCCGGACAAACAGACATCGCGGGAAGTGTAAATGTATACGCGCCCGTTTCAGGCAAAATTGTTGCTATCGAGAAAGTACCTGATGCGGTATTTTCCGAAAAAATAGTTGGTGATGGCTTAGCCATAGCGCCAACGGGTAAGCATATTGTTGCGCCCATTGACGGAACCATAGGTAAAATCTTTGAGACGAACCATGCCTTCAGCATTGAGTCACCTCAAGGTTTAGAGATATTCGTTCACTTTGGTATTGGTACTGTTGAGCTCCGAGGAAATGGTTTTCAACGTCTAGCCGAAGAGGGACAAGAAGTGAAAATGGGAGAACCCATTCTTGAGTTTGATATTGAATACTTAAAGGAACACGCTGATAGCCTATTAACACCAGTGCTAATTGCCAATATGGAAGATATCCAAAGTTTAGATAAGAAACAGGGAAGCTTAGAAGCCGGTAAAGACGTTATCTTTTCTGCAATTCTTTAGCCTCTGCTCAATTCTCGCGCGGTATACAGGATAGCCTAGTGGAACCCATTGGGCTTAATGTTGCAACCATGTAAGCTTTAAGCAACCAAAGTCCAGATGACACTTACATTGGCGTGAATAAACCTCATTAACAGCATTACGGCACGATTTCATCTTGAGCCTTTATAAAACCAATGCCACAATGCAAAACACAAAAATAGATAATGGAGTACCCACCTTGACACTTTTCGGCATTAAGAATTGCGATACCGTGCGTAAAGCGCGCAAATGGCTTGAACAGAATAATCTTAGCGTTAATTTTCACGACTTTCGTGAAGATGGACTTACCGAAGAGTTAGTAAAAGAATGGTCTGCCATTATCGGTTGGGAAACCTTATTTAATAAACGTAGCACTAGCTTTAGAAACCTTACTGATGCAGAGAAAAACGACATCAACGAGAAAAAGGCCATCGCATTAATGGTGTTGTACCCGACTTTAGTAAAACGCCCTGTACTAGTCGATAACGGCAAGGTGATGGTTGGCTTCAAAGAAGCAGATTATAAAGCGTGGTTCAAACTATGAGCCAGTTAAACGATTCACCTGTACTTGCACTGGCTAAAGACCTTATTTCTCGTCCATCAGTTACGCCACTGGATGAGGGCTGTCAAACTTTGATGGCTGATAGATTAAAAGATGCCGGTTTCAATATTGAAGATATGGTGTTTGAAGACACCACCAATATGTGGGCAAGAAGAGGCACACAAAGTCCCGTTTTTTGTTTCGCTGGTCATACTGACGTGGTACCCGTTGGCGATCTAAATCGCTGGCATACCCCTCCCTTTGAGCCCGTAGTCATTGACGATTACCTCCATGGTCGTGGCGCTGCAGATATGAAAGGCTCACTTGCTGCGATGGTTGTCGCCACAGAGCGATTTGTAAACAAACATCCAGATCATAAAGGCTCAATCGCGTTTCTCATTACTAGCGATGAAGAGGGCCCGTTTATTAACGGAACCACGCGCGTCATCGACACTTTAGAAGCTCGCAATGAAAAGATCACTTGGTCACTTGTCGGTGAACCGTCATCTACCCATAAACTCGGTGATATTGTTAAAAATGGTCGTCGTGGTAGCTTAACAGGCAACTTGACTGTTAAAGGGATACAGGGGCATGTTGCCTACCCTCACCTAGCTGATAATCCAATACATAAGGCTGCACCTGCGTTAGATGAATTAGCACGTATGAAGTGGGATAACGGCAATGAGTTCTTCCCACCGACTAGCTTTCAAATAGCCAATATCAATGGTGGAACAGGCGCATCGAATGTTATCCCTGGTGCATTAGAAGTAATGTTCAACTTTAGGTATTCAACCGAAGTGACTGCAGAGATCTTAATCGAGCGAGTACTTAATATCCTTGATGCCCATGGACTAGATTACGATATCAACTGGATATTCAATGGCCTGCCGTTTCTAACGGGTGATGGACCATTACTCGATGCGACCCGTGATGCAATTAAAAAAGTGACCGGACTAGATACAGATCCACAAACATCAGGTGGTACTTCAGATGGTCGCTTTATTGCACCAACCGGAGCACATGTACTTGAATTGGGCCCTGTTAACGCCACTATTCATAAGGTCAATGAGTGCGTAAAAGTGTCTGATCTAGAACAACTTACGCTATGCTACGAAGCTATTTTGGAAAACTTACTTTGCGAGTAACCTCGCCTCACCTTTACGGACTTAGCAGTGCTCATTTAGTTGAGTACTGTGGCTTTCTACTCGAAAGTGAAACCGCTGTCGCATTTGAAAAAATGCGCACTACTGCCGCTAAAGAAGGTATTAACGTAACGATATGTTCCGCTTTTCGTGACTTTGATAGGCAACAGCTTATCTGGAATGCAAAAGCCAGCGGCAAACGAGTGTTGCTCGATTCGGACTCAAAGCCTGTAGACGTTGATAAAAAAAGCCCCGAGCAAATAATAGCACTAATCTTATTGTGGTCAGCGCTACCTGGAACTTCACGTCATCATTGGGGAACTGATATCGATGTTTTTGATGGCAAAGCTATATCAAAGGACAAATTACAACTTATACCGCAAGAATACGCGTTGAATGGTCCCTGCCATCAACTTTATACTTGGTTAGTTAACAATGCGGAGCAGTTTGGCTTTTACTTTCCTTTTCAGCATGGATTGAGCGGTGTAAGCGCTGAGCCTTGGCACTTGAGCTACTACCCTGTATCTAAAGAATTTGTAGACAAATTCGACCCTCGGGAATTGCGTAAAATACTGCAAGACTCTTCTGTATTACATAAAGATTCATTACTCAATAATCTAGCAGGTTTGGTGCAAGAGTACGTTTATCGAGTCGCACCAACTCCACAGTAGTACTGTATTAATTAGTATCTAATAAATTCATATTTGACAGAGAATACCTCGTGAAAAATCAAGATTTCGCCGCTCATAGACAGCAATATACTATCGATAATCAGACATTAAGCTTTATTGATATTGGTCAAGGACCAACCCTTTTGTTTGGTCATAGCTACTTGTGGGACGCACTAATGTGGGCGCCGCAGATTGAGTTATTGAGTCAACACTACCGCTGTATTGTGCCAGATCTATGGGGTCATGGTTTGTCAGATGCAATGCCATCCAAAAACCGTAATCTTCGCGATATATCGACTCAAATGCTGGCGTTGATGGATAGTTTAGAAATTGAGGAGTTTTCAATTATCGGCCTATCTGTAGGTGCAATGTGGGGCGCAGAACTCGCCCTTGCGGCGCCAACACGAGTTAAACGTTTGGTTATGCTAAACAGCTTTATCGGTTATGAGCCAGAGATCACTCGTGATAAATACTACGCCATGCTAGAGGTGATTAAGCAAGAGCAAGCTGTCTCAGCTACACTGCGCTCAGCCATCGCACCGTTATTCTTTGCTGATCAACCAAAGATGGAGTTAGTAGAGTCATTTAATGCTCGTTTAGCAAATCTTGATAATGAGCAGATAGATACTATTTATCGAATGGGCAAAATGATTTTCGGTAGACGAGATACAACCGAGGAAGCTGATAAGCTTACCCTTCCCTGTTTAATCCTAGCGGGCTTGCAAGATAAAGCTCGTTCTGTGCTAGAAAGCTATCTCATGCACGATATCATTGACGGCAGTATATTTGTTCACATTCCAGATGCCGGGCATATTTCAACACTTGAACAGCCTGAATTTGTTAACCAACAACTTAGCCAGTTTTTAATAGCAACAGACTAAGATCACTTGTTACCAAGCGGTGTCAAATTTTAACAATAAGTTAAGGTTTGTGTTCTATGCTGTTACTTAGCAATTAGCACCACTGAATAGACCAGCATGGCAAGTTATTAGTGCTATGCTGGCAACGCATCAATGTTCTCGTTAACAGACTGAAAATAAGAGCAGAATGAAATTACTTAAACCGCTTTTTGATAACAACAAACGCTGGGCTGGACGTATTCTTGAAGAAAACCCTAAATTCTTTGAGCAGTTAGCTAAACAGCAAAACCCCGAATATTTATGGATTGGCTGCTCCGACAGTAGAGTACCGTCTAACCAGATCATCGATCTTATGCCTGGCGAAGTTTTCGTGCATCGTAATATTGCTAACATGGTCATTCATACCGATCTTAACTGTCTATCGGTACTGCAGTACGCAGTCGAAGTACTTAAAGTAAAACATATTATGGTCGTTGGGCATTATGGTTGCGGTGGCGTAAAAGCCTCTATGGGGACTGAGCGCTTAGGCCTGATCGACAACTGGCTTGGCCATCTACGAGATATTCACCGCTTACACAAACAAGATTTAGATAAGCTTGACGAAGAAGCACGGTTTGATCGACTGTGCGAACTTAACGTAATGGAACAAGTGGCTAATGTTAGCAGCACGACTATCGTGCAAGAAGCTTGGCACAGTGGTCAAGATGTTGCTATTCATGGCTGGATCTACAGTGTTGAAAATGGGCTTCTTTCTGATTTAGATGTCACAATCAATAGAGAAAGCGAGCTTTCTAAATAAGCACTACTAACGCTTTAAAGAGGCTATCATTCTTGCCTGAATGATAGCCTTTTATTTTACTTTTTATTGTCAATTGACCGCTTTGTCGTAAACCAATCGCGTTAAAATCGCTTGTTTAAGGGATATTTGATATATATCCGAAGAAAATCATCAAGAAATCTCGCAGTTACCCCCATATCGCAGTTATAATCCATTAGTTATTTTTAGCGCTTTTATGCGCAGTAAATTCTAAGGAAATTTCCATGCCTGGTTTTGAATTATTTGGTCCTGAAGAGAAGCAGGAAGTTGCAGACGTAATGGAGAATGGTTTTACATTCCGTTATAACTTCGATCATATGCGTAATGATCGTTGGAAGACCCGTGAAATGGAAGCGCTACTTTGCGAAAAAATGAACGCAAAGCACGCACATTTAGTATCGAGTGGCACAGCAGCATTGCAAACTGCAATGGCAGCAGCTGGCATCGGTGCTGGCGACGAGGTTATTGTACCGCCTTTCACATTTGTCGCTTCTGTAGAAGCAGTTTTCATGGCCGGTGCGGTTCCAATTTTTGCAGAGATTGATGAAACACTTTGTCTATCTCCAGAAGGCATTGAAGCGGTTATAACACCAAAGACTAAAGCAATTAATCTAGTTCATATGTGTGGCTCTATGGCCAAGATGGACGAAATTAAAGCCGTTTGTGCCAAGCACAACTTAATTATTCTAGAAGATGCTTGCCAAGCCATTGGTGGCAGCTATAAAGGCCAGGCCCTTGGTACCATTGGTGATGTAGGTTGTTACTCTTTTGATTCTGTTAAAACTATCACTTGTGGTGAAGGTGGAGCAGTAATTACCAACAACGAAACTATCTACAACCATGCACACATGTTCTCAGATCATGGCCACGACCACGTAGGTAACGACCGTGGCGCTGAGGGTCACCCTATCATGGGCTTGAACTTCCGCATCTCTGAAATGAACTCTGCTATGGGTTTAGCTCAGCTACGTAAGCTTGATAAAATTATTGATATTCAACGTACCAATAAAAAAGTTATCAAAGATGCAATGGCAGCAATCCCAGAAGTGACATTCCGCGAAATTCCAGATCCTGCTGGTGATTCTGCAGGCTTCCTCACTTTCTTTATGCCAACTGAAGCACGTACTATTGAGATCAACAAAAAACTTGCTGAAAATGGCGTTGACGGTTGTTTCTACTGGTATATCAACAACTGGCATTACCTAAATCAATGGAAGCATATCCAAGAGCTTAAGTCGCCAGCAGCTTTGCCGATCACATTAATCGAAGATAGACCTGACTATACTCAAGTATCAGTACCTAAGTCTGATGCCATTATGAGTCGTACTATCTCAATGTTGATTAAACTTTCTTGGACTGAAGAAGAGATTAACCAGCGTATTGAAAACATTAAGCGCGCTTTCGCTTAATCGCATTTTATATGCCGCGGCTTCATTTATAAGAACCCGCGGCACTTTTTACAGTAATAATCTCAACGGAGAATGTTGTAATGAGTTTTAAAAATTTCAAATGTGTACCAAAAATGATTTTTGGACGTGGATCTTTCGCACAATTAGATGCCGTTCTTGCTGAAGAACGTAGCAGCGAAGATGATTTCGTCGTTTTCTTGGTAGATGATGTTCATCAAGAAAAACCGCTCGGCGCACGAGTGCCAGCTAAAGCACACGATTTAGTGGTTTACGTTAACGTTGACGATGAACCAACAACTAAGCAAGTTGATGCATTAACTGAACAAGTACAAGCGTTTAGCACTAAGCTACCAGTAAGTGTGATTGGTCTTGGTGGTGGTTCTACTCTAGATTTGGCCAAAGCAGTATCTTTGATGCTAACCAACGAAGGTGGCAGTGCCGAGTACCAAGGTTGGGACTTAATCAAAAATCCAGCCGTTCACCATATTGGGATCCCAACGGTATCGGGAACCGGTGCTGAAGCGTCTCGTACTGCAGTACTATGTGGTCCAGTTCGTAAGCTAGGTCTAAACTCAGATTACACCGTATTTGACCAGATCATTATGGACTCAGAACTCATCGCTGGCGTACCGACTGACCAATGGTTCTACACGGGTATGGATTGCTACATCCACTGTGTTGAATCATTAGAAGGTACTTACCTTAATGAATTTGCTAAAGCTTTCGCTGAAAAGTCGATGGATCTTTGTCGTGAAGTCTTTATCGATAACCATGAAGAGAAAGATGACAAGTTGATGATGGCATCTTACATGGGCGGAATGAGCATTGCTTATAGCCAAGTTGGTGCATGTCACGCTGTTTCTTACGGCTTAGGCTACGTACTTGGTTACCATCATGGTATTGGTAACTGTTTAGCATTTGATGTACTTGAAGAGTTCTACCCAGAAGGCGTTGCAGAGTTCCGTAAGATGATGGAAACCCACAACATCGTGCTTCCAAAGAACATCTGTCGTGACCTACCTGACGAAACTATCGCTAAGATGGTTGCCGTGACTAAGAGCATGGGCCCACTATGGGACAATGTTTATGGTGAAGGTTGGGAAGAGAAAGTCACCGACGAAATGCTAACTAAGCTATTCCGTCGTATCTAAACTCGCTTTTAGATGATAAATGGGCTTCTATAAAGGAGCCCATTAATTTTATTATTAGGTAAATTGAATGAATGTAACCTTGTTAATCCCTGCTCGATACGGTTCAAGCCGTTTTCCTGGTAAGCCACTGGCTCCAATCAATGGCAAACCGATGATCCAGCATGTTTACGAGCGTGCATCGCTTGCAAAAGGGTTGACTGATATCTACGTCGCTACCGATGACGATCGCATCAAAGATGCCGTTGAAGGGTTTGGCGGAAAAGTTGTCATGACAAGTGCAGAAGCTGCATCAGGTACCGACCGAATCGAAGATGCGATTACCCAGCTAGGTCTAGGTGAAGATGACTTAGTGGTCAATCTACAGGGTGATCAGCCGCTTATCGATCCTATTTCGATTGAACAAATTATTAGCCTTTTTGAACGCCACCCTGGTGAGTTCGGAATGGCGACCCTCGGTTTTCAAATTACCGAAGAGGAAGAGCTTAACGATCCTAAACACGTGAAACTCGTGTTTGATAATGAGTTCAACGCACTGTATTTTTCTCGTGCACGCATCCCTTTTGGCCGTGATACCGATGACTATCCAGTTTACAAGCATCTAGGTGTTTACGCTTATACACGAAAGTTTGTGCACACATTTGCCAAGCTACCACTTGGCCGCCTAGAAGATCTTGAAAAACTTGAGCAACTACGTGCATTAGAGCATGGTCATAAAATCAAAGTCGCCATCAGCGCCTTCGATTCTCCTGAAGTTGATACACCAGAAGATATTCGCATCTGTGAATCTCGTTTAGCTGTTGATTAATTAAGGATAAGTTTATGTCTGATCTTGAAGTTGGCCTCATCATTTTATTAGTTATTGGTGTTATCGCCAGCAACCTGGCGGTACTGAAATACAGTGCAAAGTATAAAATGCCACAATTTGGTAAAGATCAGAAAAAAACTCGCAGTTCAAAAGCTCCTGAGTCTGCAGATAATGAAGAGAGCGATGGCAAACATAAGGATAAAGACGGCCTATAGCCATTCACTTATCATTGTTTCGTTTGAATACCCTGCAGATTTGTAGACAATAAAAAAGGCGCTAAAAGCGCCTTTTTTGTTGTCTATGACCCGTCTTAGCTAACTATTACTGACAATACTCATCACTCAGCTAGCTCTTTTTCAAGCTGTTGGGCAACCAATTCAGGTGAACCGGAATTCTTAGCCAGTAAAGAGTAGGCAACTGGAATGACAAACAAGGTAAAGAATGTCGCTAAGCTAATGCCTGATAACACCACTACACCAATCACAAAGCGTGTTTCAGCACCAGCGCCTTGGGCCATAACCAAAGGGATTGCTCCCGCGGCGGTTGTGATACCCGTCATTAAAATTGGCCGTAGTCGCTGACTTGAAGCTTGGATAATTGCATCTTTAAACTCCACGCCTTTATCGCGCAATTGGTTAGCAAATTCAACAATCAAAATACCATTTTTGGCCGCTAGACCAACTAGCATGATTATCCCTATTTGGCTGTAAATATTTAGACTTTGACCCGTTGCCCACAGACCAATTAATGCGCCTAACGTTGCCAATGGCACCGTTAGCATTATCACCACCGGATGCACATAGCTTTCAAACTGGGCAGCTAATACCAAGAACACGATACCTAGCGCTAAGATAAATACAAAGTACATCGAGTTACCTGAATCTTGGTAATCGAGTGATTGCCCTTTGTAGCTGACAATCGCCTCAGCGGGCAGATACTCATGAGTTAAATCATTGAGGTAATCAAGCGCCTCACCTAAGCTATAGCCATCAGCAAGGTTCGCCTCAATGGTAATGGCTCGCATGCGGTTATAACGATTTAACTGACTCGCATCGGCAAACTCTTCCACGCTAACAAGGTTAGATAATGGAATAAGCTCCTGAGAACGATCTGAACGCACATAGATATTCTCGAGATCGGTTGCGGTATTTTGATTTTCTCGATTACCTTCAATAATGACGTCGTACTCTTCACCGTCACGCATAAATGTTGTCACTAATCGAGAACCCAACATAGACTCTAGCGTTCGACCAATATGAGAGATAGATACGCCAAGATCAGATGCTCTGTCTTTATCTATCACCACTCTCAATTGTGGCTTTGTCTCTTTGTAGTCATGATCTAAACCAACAAGATTTGGATTCTCTTTAGCCTTTTCAAGAATGGTATCGCGCCAGCGGGCTAATTCATCATAACTTGGGCCACCTAATACAAACTGTACAGGTTTACCAACTCCACGACCAAATGCTTGCCGCATCACCGGGAACGCTCGTACACCAGCAAGATCTGACAACCGACCGCGTATATCGCCGATGATCTCAAATGCACTGCGTCTAACCGCCCAATCTTCAAGTACAATAATCGCCATACCGTTAGAAAAGTTTGAGCTACGACCAAAACCACGTGGTGCTCGAATAAGTAATCGCTTAATCTCACCGGCTTCAACTAACGGCATCAGCCTGTTTTCAATCTCATCCATGTAGGATTCGATGTATTCGAAGCTCGCACCTTGAGGGCCATTGACGATAAGGAACATCGATCCCCTATCCTCTCTTGGCGCAAACTCTTGCGGCACCTCTTTAGCAAGGAAAGCGCTGCTCACCAACGCGATAAGAATGAGCGATGAAACCAAGAATGGATGTGACATTGCTTTTCGAAGCCACGCTCGATAACCCGCAGACAGTTTATCCATACCGCTGTCGATTTTTCTAACTAACCAAGTTGATTGCCCAGCAGGCTTTAACACTTTAGAGCACATCATAGGACTTAGCGTTAATGCAACGATACTCGAAAAGATGACTGCTGCACTCATGGCAACGGCAAACTCTTTAAACAATTTACCCAAGTCGCCTTCTAGGAAGGTTATCGGCATAAATACCGCGACTAGTACTAATGTGGTAGCGACAACCGCAAACGCGACTTCTCGGGCACCCAAGTATGCGGCTTTAAGCGGTGAATCGCCCTCTTCTATACGGCGGTGAATATTTTCTAACACGACAATGGCGTCATCAACTACCATACCGATGGCTAAAATCATTGCCAAAAGTGTCAGTAAGTTAATGGTATAACCTAACGCATAGAGTACGATAAATGTCGCCATTAACGAGACAGGTACCGTTAATGCTGGGATCAACATAGCCCGGACACTGCCTAAGAAAAGATAGATCACTACGATAACCAAAAACATTGCGATAAACAGAGTTTGGTAAACTTCTTTTACTGATGCCTCAATAAATACAGAGCTATCGTATGAACGTTTAATCTCCATGCCTGCTGGTAATGTTGGATTAATTTGATCAACCAGCTCATTAGCCGCTCTAGCAACATCAAGGGTGTTGGCGGTGGATTGTTTAGAGACACCTAGACCAATCATCGCCTCACGGTTACCTCTAAAGGTAATTCGCTCCTCTTCAGAACCAATCTCAACTTTAGCGACATCGCCTAGTTTAATAAGATATCCATCGTCACCTTCAGCCAGTACCAAATTGGCAAAATCATCTGAAGTTCTAAAGCTCCTTTCAAGCCTTACAGTAAAATGCCGTTCCTTTGATTCAACACTACCCGCTGGTAATTCGACATTTTCGGAGCGCAGAGCATTTTCAATATCAGCCACGGTAAGGTTACGTGCTGCTAACGCTTGTCTGTCGATCCACACCCGCATGGCATAAACTTTACCGCCACCGAGTCGCATATTTGCCACACCGTCAATCACTGAAAAGCGATCAACTAAGTAACGCCTAGCATAATCTGTTAACTGCAAAGTGTTCATCTGATCAGAGACTAGGTTTAGCCACATAATCACTTCATCACCACCGTTGGCTTTTTGCACTTCAGGTGGTTCGGCCTCTTCCGGAAGATTATTTAATAACCCGGATACCCTATCGCGAACATCGTTTGCTGCAGCCTCAATATCTCGACCGACATCAAACTCAAGGGTGACATTGGAGCGACCATCACTGCTTGAGGAGCTAATATGTTTTATCCCCTCCACCCCACTGATGCGGTCTTCTACAAGCTGAGTAATACGGCTTTCAACTACTGCAGCGCTTGCGCCGCGATAATTGGTTTGTATTGATACTACTGGGGGATCAATGTTTGGGTATTCTCGTAGCGGTAACTTTTCAAATGCTACAAGACCAAAAACGATTAACAGGATACTGATAACCGAAGCGAAAACCGGCCGCTTAACCGAAATATCAGTTAAGATCATGCTACTGGCTCCACACTGGCTTGTTTAAGAAAACTAAACCTTTCGCTAAACGTCACTTTAACCGCATCACCAGGTCTTACCTTAAGGATCCCTCTGATCACAACTTGCTCATCGAGTTCAACACCATCCAAAATTTCTACCCAGCCACGTTTACGTAATCCAAGCGTTACCTGTTTCTGCTCAACCACACCTTCTTCATTTACTAGGTAAACGTAGTGCCGATCTTGTATGGGAATAATCGCGGATTCTGGCAAAATAAGCGCTTCTCGGCTTTGCTTGATAAGTTTTACCTTCATCAACATACCAGGAAGTAAACGATGTTTTGGATTTGGGATCTCAGCACGAACAATAACTGCGCGGGTTTGCGGGTTAATGCGGCTATCAATTGATGTCACTTTGCCAATGAACATCTCACCATCGAAAGCTACAGCACTTGCTTCTACTGTTTTGCCAATCGCTAACGATTGCAAGAAGCGCTCTGGCACAGAGAAATCCAACTTGATTACTGATATGTCATCCAAAGTAGTAATTGCTTTACCAGGAGTCACTAACGCGCCGACACTCACTTGACGCAAACCTAACGCACCCGAAAATGGTGCGCTTATCCGTCTATCACTGAGTGCTGATTGAGATTGTACTAGTTCAGCTTTGGCAGTATCGATAAGAGTTTGCAATCTATCTCTTTCAAGCTCTGCAATCGTTTGGCTGGTAACGAGCGTGCGAATACGATCCAACTCTCGTTGGTGATCTTTAACTTTTACTTTGGCAACGGTAACACGTGCTTTTTGCTCACTATCTTGTAACTGCACCAGCAAGCGCCCTTTTTCGACTAAATCACCGTCGTCGAAATTAACCTTGGTAACCACTTCTGATACTTTGGGGGTGACGGTAATCGACTCGTTAGCTTTACTGGTTCCTAACGCCTCAACTTCATCGCGTATAGGTTGAATAGCGGCTTTTGCTACAACAACATTGGGTGTAGGCCTAGATTTTTTGGCTTTAGTTACATTATCAGTTTTAAGATATTGATAACCAAAGGCGGCAGCTAATGCAATTAGTATAATTATTGTTATTTTTTTCATGACTTCCCTAACAAACTGCGTTATTCAATTGTGGGTAGTTTACCTAGGTAATACCAAGCTTCAATACGTTTTACCTTTTCTTACAATTAACACATTTCATTCACACTCTCGCGTTCAGCAGAAAATAGTGAATTAGCGGCTACATCAGTTAATAATATATCGTTTAAGCACTAAATAAGTTTTAACTGTTTACAAATCAAAACTAACGAGCATAAACGTTTTATATATTTGACATCGAGTTGAAACAGGCATTATACCAATCAGTATAAGAAGTTGATCTACTCAGAGCGTTTTTGGCACGCTAATTCAAGGCAGGCTAATTCAAAGTGAGTAATGACACAATGGTTGCTCCCTTATGAGT
>NZ_JBFRMK010000085.1:0-6379 GCF_041470405.1 Shewanella sp. 10N.286.45.A1 | reverse complement strand
GGGTTCGTTTCAATTCTTTTACTCTTTTATGACTAGAGTGCGTTACGAGCTTTTCGCTTAGTCAGCTAAGCTTTATCGCTCAAGCCTTGTACTAGAAGCATTACTCTTTACGGTAAAGAGCCGAACAAAAACTAAGCTCGAAAGGTCAACAGCCCCTAGTAATCATCGCCGTCAAAACAGTAACGATCTCGACCGGCTGATTTAGCACGATACAACATGCGATCAGCCGCCTTTATAAGCTGGTCTTGACTCATGCCTTGCTCCCATTGTGCTAAACCTTGAGATAATGTCACTTGATCCGATACATCTGAGCATGGGTGCAGTAGCTCAGCTTGTTGCAGTAACTCTTTGACTTTTTCAGAGACTCTAATTGCACCGTCAAGATTAGTATTGGGCAGGGCGATAACAAACTCTTCGCCGCCATAACGCGCGACTAAATCCCGCGGACGATTGACCGCAGAACTAATCACTTCCGCCACCTTGATCAAATACTCATCACCCGTTTGATGTCCTAACGTATCATTAAGGCGTTTAAAGAAATCGATATCAATCAGGATAATCGTTAGCGCATGATGATTCCTATCGGAAACGCGTACCTCTTGACTCAAAGTCTCATCAAAGTGCCGACGGTTGCTAATGTTAGTAAGCCCATCGATGAGTGCTAAACGTTTAAATTGCTTAACGAGTTTCTGCTTTTCAAAATCACGGATCACCGCCTTAATAAACCAGCCAGAAATAATTTTTTGCCCAGAGACTATTATTGCCAATACACAGGCGAATTTTGTTAGTGGATATACAGGAGATTCAGGAAACTCGTGTAATCGATAAAAACAGGAGAACAATAGAAAGGGTAAAATACCGATTAACATCACCTTTCGATTGGGAAACAAGGCAAACACGAACACCATCACGAGAATATCTGCCAGAGATTCTATACCTGGCAGAGGAGCTGATGATAACTGAATAAGCCCATAGAGCAGGTAACACCAAGCTAAAATAAGCAACATTAAAAAGAGCTGGCTTTGCTTGGGGGTTACGCTATCGATATGCCTTAATTTAATTGCGCCAAAGCCTATGAGAACTAACAAGGTCACTGGCGCTAGCTCAGGAAGAATATCTTTGAGATCATAGATATCATGGGCAAAATAATAGGTATTAAGTATCACTACCAGCACCAAAAACAGCGTCATATACATCGCCCAAAAGATCCCTGTCTGAAGGATTTTTTGAGTTTCAACTTTGAGCTGATGTTTATATTGGTTGCTGTTCAGACTAACACCCTAGTATTAATAGCGATTTTACTACTTCAATGTTAGTTGAGTTTTCCAATAAAAAAAAGCCAGTAAACACTGGCTCTTAAGAGATGAATAAGTCGAGCAAACAAAATACTAAGCGTTATGCTGCAACCGCTTCATCAACATTGTGGCGAATAAGGTAGTCAAACGCCCCCAGTGAAGCGGTAGCGCCACTGCCCATTGCAATGATAATTTGCTTATAAGCTGAGTTGGTCACATCACCTGCGGCAAAAACACCTGCTAGTGATGTTTCACCTTTAGCATCGACAATGATTTCGCCTCTAGCCGTCATATCAATTGTCTCTTTCAACCATTCAGAGTTCGGCACCAAACCTATCTGTACGAAAATGCCCGCCAGTTCAACGTGGTGTGACTCGCCTGTCGCTCTATTGGTGTAGTTAATGCCGTTGACTCGCCTGCCATCACCAGTCACTTCAGTGGTCATCGCCTGAGTGATGATTTCAATATTGCCCATTGATTTTGCTTTGCGCTGCAGCACGTCATCGGCACGCAAGGAACTATCAAATTCCAGTACTGTGACATGCTCAACGATGTTCGCAAGGTCAATTGCAGCTTCGATACCTGAGTTACCACCACCGATAACCGCCACACGTTTACCTTTAAACAGTGGACCGTCACAATGAGGGCAGTATGCAACACCACTGCCACGGTACTCTTGCTCACCTGGGACGTTCATTTCACGCCAGCGTGCACCGGTTGCTAGTAATATAGTTTTACTGCGCAGTACGGCGCCACTTTCAAGCGTGAGTTCAAACAGTTCACCTGACTTTAAGCTCAATGCGCGCTGACTATCCATAATATCTACATCATATTCGTGAACATGTGCTTCAAGATTTGCCACCAACTTAGGGCCCTCCGTCGCTTTAACAGAGATAAAGTTTTCGATACCTACCGTTTCAGCCACTTGACCACCAAACTTATCGGCAACAATGCCAGTACGTAGACCTTTACGAGCAGCGTAGATAGCTGCTGATGCACCAGCAGGACCACCACCGACGACTAAGACTTCGAATGGCTCTTTGTCATTAAGTTGCTCAGCTCTACGACCAGCAGCATTAACGTCTAGTTTGTTAAGGATCTCTGCAGTGCTAATTGCTCCCATAGAGAATTGCTCACCATTTAGAAATACCGAAGGAACCGCCATCACATTGCGTTCGCTGACTTCATCTTGGAACAAAGACCCATCAATCATCACGTTAGTAATATTGGGGTTGATTGCCGCCATCATATTTAACGCTTGCACGACTTCAGGACAGGTTTGGCAGCTAAGCGATACATAGGTTTCAAACTGATATTGACCCGGTAGATCGCGGATCTGCGCAATCACATCCGCATCGAGCTTGATTGGGTGTCCGCCGCTGTGCAGTAAAGCAAGAACCAAAGAGGTAAATTCATGGCCCATAGGTAAGCCAGCAAAAGTAATTTGACTACCAAGCTGTGGGTTTATCACTGCCATAGAGGGGGTACGTTTACCGACTTTCTCTGTAACTGAAACAAGTGTCGACAAGCTATCGATATCATTAGCCAGTGATTTAAGTTCTTGAGCTTTAGCGCTGTCATCAGTAGACACTACCAGCTCAACTGGCTGTTTAAGGTTCTGCAGATAGGTATTCAGTTGATTTTTTACGTTTGCATCTAACATGATGACTCCTAAATAGATAAAGCAATTCGGTTTAGTTAACTTACAGACAGCCGTGGCCGTAAGCCTGTGCTTAAGTCTTGAAAATAAAAATGAATCGAAAATAAAAAAGGCAAAGCGACTAACGTTAGATCAGTGAGGGTTGTTCAGCTTAGTATCAGGGGAGTACCAAGCTGAACGATGGAGATGTAACTCGATGGTGAATATCAAGTGTGATAACAAGAGATGGGGCTCGTTAGCACACTATCGTCCAACTGATCTTGAGCTATATCTTACCCACTAGGTCAATTGATGGCGCTAATGTTTCTTCACCTGGTTGCCATGCTGCAGGACAAACTTCACCGTCGTGAGTAGCAACATACTGAGCAGCTTGAATCTTACGTACTAGCTCAGATGCGCTACGACCAATACCTAGGTCATGTACTTCAGCCACTTTGATTTCGCCTTCTGGATTGATAACGAAAGTGCCGCGAAGTGCTAAGCCGTCTTCTTCAATCATCACACCAAAGTTACGTGTGATTACACCAGTTGGGTCACCAATCATTGGGTACTGGATTTTGTTAATCGTGTCAGAGCTTGCATGCCATGCTTTGTGAGTGAAGTGAGTGTCAGTTGATACTGAGTAAACTTCAACGCCCATAGATTGCAGCTTCTCGTAATGGTCAGCCATGTCGCCTAGCTCTGTTGGACAAACAAAAGTAAAGTCAGCTGGGTAGAAGAAGACGACTGACCACTTACCCAATAGGTCTTGCTCAGTTACTGGGTGGAAATCACCTTTATGAAAAGCTGTGGCTGAAAAAGGCTTGATAGTTGAGTTGATGATTGATTGATGCATGTGAAGCTCCGTTTTAATAATCTAAAATTTAAAAATAAGATGATGAGTCTTTATAATTCAACAAACTGAGATGAGTGATGATGAGTCTCTTTAAGCCAGTTCGTTTTCGATGTGAGAATAATAGAACAGCACGAAAAATTAAGATAACGGATAAAAGCTATTATCTTAATCTGTTTTTCCGAACTTAGGATGAGTGCTATGCTAGCCAAGTGGTATCGACTGTTCCACTGGAGCCATCTACAAGGAAGTATCAATCATGATTGCAAAATTTATTAACTGCCAGGTTATCCCCTCGCTCAAAAGCACCTTTAGCGAAGGGCAAGCTTGTTGGCAACGCACTGCAGAGTCCGACGGGTTTATAGCTCAAAGCGGTGGTTGGCAAAAGAACAGCGCCATAATCTTAGCTTTATGGGAATCAAAAAACGCCGCTGATCGGTTTATGAAGTTTGCTCACGATGCCATTGCAGAAGAAACCCAGCAACAGGGCAGCTATAGCAGTATTGAGGTTGACTACTTTACTCGGGTTTTAGAGGTTGCCGCTAACAACTGTCACGCCAAAGTAAATTCAGGCTTTACGAGTTGCAACGCCATAAAAGCACACGTCAATAGTGCGCAGTTTATACACATCTCTCGCGGCGAAGTATTAGCGAGCAACACAGCAGCCTTTATCGAACAGCAGAGTAAAACTTTGGCCTCTGCGATGACTGGTCCAACTGGCATGTTAACTGGTTTACTATTGCGCTCAAACAAACATCCACAGCAATTTATGCTCGTCAGCTATTGGCTGAATGAATTAAGCCACCAGCGCGCTCTGCACAATCAGCAGTATGCAATTACAGAGCAAAACCCAATGATAGCAAGCATTGTTGACTTTCAAATCAATATTGAGCCAAATTGGTTATGTTAAGGATGGCGAAACGGCACTAAATCAATAAGATCAGCCAAGATTTAACGGCGTTATTGCCACACATCAAATCGATTGAGCGAGCGGCCTAATTGAAAATCGAGCTTTTGTGACAAAGCTTGTGCCTGCTGCTTGAGCCCACTGGCACTGATATCTCGTTTAGCCTTACCCGCAATCACCACCCAGTTAGCGCTACCAGTCAGGCAAGCACGCACTTCAACAAAGTATTGCTCAAGGTATGCCAATAACTCACGATTTTTACTGTGCTCTTTCCAGCAGTTAAGTACCAAGTAGCCATCAGCTTTTATTAGCGCTGCACACTGAGCAATAAAATTTTCCGATACCTGCACCGCATCGACGCCTTCGGCGCTGTATATGTCAGTAAATATGATATCGACACGTTTATGATCGCCCGCAGCTAAAAACTGAGTCGCATCTTGATTAATCACTTTCAGTTTTTTGCTCATTGGCAATTGAAAGTAACGCTTAGCTATTTCAATAACATCAGCTCTCAGCTCAACGGCGGTCAACTTAATACCAGCATCGAAATGACGCAAAGCATGGATCAGTCCCCCGCCCCCTAAACCAAGTACGATGGCGCTTTTAGGTTGGCTGTATAGCAACACCAATAACATCGCTTGCACATAAGTGTGCTGCGGGATATGCGGCGCCGCTTTAAGTAGTTTGCTTTGCTCATCATTTTCAGCAAAGGCTAAAATTCTGCTCTCTTTATCGTCCAATACAATAAGTGGGCCGTATTGATCTTCAGTTTGATGTAGTACTTGGTGTTCTGACATGTGCTCTCCAGTAATAGCGCTAACTATTATGCGTTAAATTGAATAACAATTGAATGGGATGAAAACAGTCTAAAATTGCTCCCCAACGCTAGTTCCCCAGCCACTCGCACATAACACTATCCTTACCAATAAAACCATTGCCTAGTTGTTAATCCAAGACTAAACAGAATCATTATCAAAGCGGTACAAATAAGTAACTTACTCAGCAAAATATCAACCTAGTAATGAGAAGGCGATCGCAATTCAATTTGCGCTAATACTTACAATCAGCGTCCTGCTTAAATGATATAGAAAAATCTAAATATAACGATGAAAAACAAAATATCTGCGTTAGTACTAACCGGTTTATTGACCACTCAACTATCGGGTTGCATGGGACAAATGGGACTCAGTGCGATGGTGACCAAAGGTAATTTAAGTGCTGTTGATAACCGCTATGGCCGTGCTGGCTTATTTGTATTAATGAGCCCAATATATGGCCTAGCAGCGACTGCCGATCTGTTTATAGTCAATAGTGTTGAGTTTTGGACTGGCACTAACCCGGTGACAGGCCGATCTCCGGCTGTTGTCGATATGCCAGTAGAAGCAATATTCAAAGTCAATCAGCATTTAAACGGTGATTTGACTAAAGCACCACTGCCAGAAATTAAACTGACACAAGCGACCATTGAAGCAAAAGATGAAAATACTCTGTTGATGGTACTCACCTATGAAGATGGCAGCCAACAGTTGATGTCAGGACTCAAGCAAGACAAGCATGTCGACTTTTACTTAGATGATACCTTTATTGCACGAGTAGGTTTAGATGAGCTGGTAAAATATCAGCAGAGCTAATGAATCCCGCTAAAAATAAAAAAGGGTGATAAATATCTAATGCCGATCATTTAG
>NZ_JBFRMK010000084.1:0-13034 GCF_041470405.1 Shewanella sp. 10N.286.45.A1 | reverse complement strand
TTAATGCAATTGGTATAATGAGTTTGAATAAGTCCCAGCGGTTATAGCCGCTTGCCCTCAATTAGAGATGATAAGCTTTAAATCCAATAAGCTGAAAACGGTTGCTACAGGTTCATTACCTGTGCGGACCCGTTGGCTTATTTTGACCGATAACCAAATAACTTCGCTACCTGAAGATATGGGGTCACTCACTCGATTACAAAAGCTCGCGCTAGCGGGTAATAAGTTAAGCGCTTTGCCTATTAGTATGGCTAACTGTTCAAATTTGGAGTTGGCTAGACTGTCTGCCAATGAGTTTACTCAATTTCCAGATTGGTTATTTCAATTACCTAAACTCGCTTGGTTGGCTGTTGCTGGTAACCCAGCAGCCGCTGACAATAAAGTAAGCTTAGCCAAGACACAGCCGGCAGAACCTATGCAGTCGGTGCCTCTAGCGGATATTCAATTAGGTCAAGTAATAGGCCAAGGTGCGTCAGGTGTTATCTACAGTGCTAAGTGGCTTAATCAGCCTCAGTCACTTAAAGGCACTGCAGCTAATATCGCAGTTAAGCTTTTTAAAGGTGAAGTGACCAGTGATGGTTATCCGTCTGATGAGCTTGCATGCTGTTTACAGGCTGGCGCACAAGACAATCTAATTAAAGTCGTCGCTCAAATTAAAGATGCAGGCAAGCTTGGACTCGTGATGGAGCTTATCCCTAGCTCTTTTGCTAATCTTGGCCTGCCGCCTTCACTCGATACTTGCACTAGAGACACCTTTGTTAAGGGCGAGGAGCTATCTTTAGAGCATGTATTGTCAGTGGCGATACAAATGGCTGATGGCATGAGTCACCTGCATGAAAATGGCGTAAGCCATGGTGATGTATATGCCCATAATACGATGATTAATCGCCAGGGGGAGATGCTTTTTGGTTATTTTGGGGCAGCATCTAACTTATTGCGATTACCCCAATTACAACGTGAGGCAATGGAGAGTATTGAAGTGAGGGCGCTGGGTTGTTTGATTGAAGATCTACTCGATAACAGATTGGCACAGCGAACTGAATTATCTGAGATAGTGATCAAACTAGAGTTGCTTGCTGAAGATTGTCTGCAAACCCGTTCAGCACTGCGGCCTCGCTTTAGTGAGGTCTTGTCTCAGCTAAACATGTTGCAAGATAAACGACTTAACTTAGCATCTTACAGTGAAAAGTAAGGTGGTTTGATTACGAAAACTCCATAGATCTACATGTATCTATGGAGTGTTAATCTCGCTTAATCCCTTCTTTGTTTTTGGCCACTTCCTTTATGGCTGTTGGCTGGCTTATGACTCTGTGCCTGTCTATAACTTTTCTGTGGTTGATAACTCTTTGTCTGTTGGTACTTCTTTGCCTGTTGATGACTCTTTACAGGTTGATGACTCTTTACAGGTTGATGGTTCTTTACAGGTTGATGGTTCTTTACAGGTTGATGACTCTTAACCCGATGTTGGCTTTTAGCTGGTTGATGATTCTTTGCCTGTTGATGACTCTTAACCCGCTGTTGGCTTTTAGATGGTTGATGATTCTTTACAGGTTGATGACTGTTAACTCGCTGCTGACTGTTAACCGCTTTGGTATTGCCATAGTAGGCGTTGTGCACTTTGGGTTGCTGCTTTAAGTTTTTAGCGAACTGCATTTCACGGCTTTTATTCACTTTATAGGGCTTTTGAGTCCTAACGACTTTGCTATGGGCACGACTTGGGACATGACTCTTGTATTTGTGCTTTAAAGCATTATTGCTATAGGCGACACCTCGTCTATGCTGGGGTTTATGTGCCCAGCGTTTGGCGCCATGGCTAGTGACAATACGTCCGTGATGACGGTAATGGCGTGAGTTTTTATGATGCACGACCACAACATGACGTTTGTGCCAATGAAATGCACTGAAATAGTAATTGAAGCTAATGTGGACGCCTGTATGCCAGTAAAAGTGACCATATCTAGGTCGCACATAGCCAGGGTACATAGCCCAGTATACCGGGGGATAGTTATACCAATACCAGTTTCCATATACGACTCTTGGGTCATAGTAAGGTACGTAAACCACCTCTTTCCTAACAGGTTCAATCACAATTTGATTATTGACCCGCGTCACCTGCATATTTTCCATATCATTGAGGCTGTTGGCGTTGTCAGCTTGTTGCCGAAGGGCTTGAATACTGGCAAGCACCAGCGCTTCATCTTGCAAAAAAGCATCGCCAAGGGACTGTGTCCACTGCAGATCTTCACTGAGTTTTTGTAGCACGGTAGGAAATGCAATCAGCGCAATAATACTCGGGTCCCACTGCATGCTCTCGGCATTTGAGACTTGTTTTTCGGTACTAAATTGTTGATTTTTTTGTTGCCAACGTTGGGCTTCAACAACTTCTAATGGGTAGGTGGCAGCGATTAAAATATGTGTCAGCAGACTGTCTGGGTAGAGTGCAATCGGCGCTAAAATCTGCGCAAGTTCTCCCTCATTGAGCTGAGCCTGTTGAGCGTTTTCATAATCTTCAGCGTATGCACTTGCTGGAGTTAACCACTGCAAAGCGATAACCAGAGACAAGCAACAGCATTGTTTGAACATGTTCATATGCTTTCCTATCGAATAGTGACGATAAGCAGATTATAAAGGGGCGAAGATGAACATAAGCTGAAAGCCAAAAACAGATCGATTATGGATGTTTTTTGCTATAACCGAGCTTTAGGGAATGGGGACTAGGATTTGAAAATTATAGTAAACCGAGCTCCACCTAATAAGTCTGATTGACCCATAGAGAGTTGACCGTGATAGCTATCAACTAAATCTCGCACGATGGCGAGGCCGATCCCGTGTCCCATCTTATAGGAGTCAGCTCGAATGCCGCGCTCAAAAATTTGTGCTTGCAGTGCTTTATCTATGCCATTGCCATCGTCCTCGACTTGCATTATCAGTGATTGAGCATTGTGAGTGACACTCAGTAGCACCTTACCTTTTGCTGCTTTACAGGCGTTATCCAGCAAGTTACCTAGCATCTCAGAAAGATCTGCTTGGTCGCCCTTAAAGATGGCATCGCGTTGAACAGTTTGCTCAATGGCGATTAGTGGTTGGCAGTATATTTTAGGAAGGTTTTTAACTAATTTGTCAGACACATCAACAACTGGTACACCCAAGTGCCATGCACTGCCTGCTGCGGATTGGGCGCGCTTTAATTGATGGCCAATAATGCGGTTGATATAGCTGACCTGCTCAAATGATTCAGCACTTAAGTCGCTTTGACTTTGAATGACTGCCAACGGGGTTTTAAGACTATGGGCAAGATCGGACAGTGCATTTCGATAGCGCTTTCGTTGATTTTGTTCTGTACTCAGTAACGTATTTAGTTGCTGCGCCACCGCTTGCAGCTCTGTTGGGTACTCGTGTGTTAATTGATTCGCTTTGCCATTTTCGATGGCGTTTAGCTCTGTTTCTAAGCTTGATAACGGTTTTAAGGTCCACCACAGCCAGGCCATCTGTATCACCAGCAATAACCCCATAAGGATCATTAACCAGCGCCACAGTTGCTGAGTAAACTGGCTGACCTGTTGTTGAAACTCTGTTTGATCTTTAATGATGTGGATAGTGATTGGAAAACGATTATCTGATTGTTGGCCATCTTTATTATCGAGCGTGGGAAGTTCGAAGCTGACGCTAAAGCTGTAGATCAAATGCGGTTGTTTATTAAGCGTTACTTCACTAAATTGCCCCTGTCCTTTAACTGGTGTCGGTAGCGACTTTGGTATTTCGATACCTAATAAGGAGCTAGAACGCCAAGCGATACGTTGCACTTGGTTTAAGGGAGGCAAGTGGCTACTTATGGCTGTGCTTTCGGTTTTTTCTACAAATTTGGCATCAAAACTTGCACTGTTGCTAGCAGCTTCCTTTGGTGTTCTTGAAGTCGTAATGACCGCATAAAGTCCTGATTGAATGACGTTAAATTGGTTTTCTAGTAGTACTTCTGGCATAAATATGCCATCTCGGATCACTTCTGTTACTGCCAGAATGGCGTAAACATAAGCTTTTAGCTCGTTCATTGACGCACTCTTAACTTGTTGCTTAAACGCATCATTGAGTCCAAAACCTATCAACGGCATTAAAATCAAAATAAGCAGTAATGCACTCACGATCAGTCTGGCTTTTAATGAGTGCATTGATGTGGTTAAGCGCGATACAGAAAACATGTTATGACGGCTTTTCGGCTTGATTATGCGGTGCCAGTTTGGTTAAACGGTATCCTTGACCTCTGAGTGTTTCGATAACTCCAAGCTGATTATCAGCATCTAGTTTTTTACGTAAGCGACGAATAAAGACTTCAATGACGTTGGAGTCGAGATCGAAATCTTGATCGTAGATATGCTCAGTGAGCACAGTTTTAGATTTTACTTCGCCAATATGCAGCATAAAGTATTCGAGCAACTTGTATTCTGAGCCGCTTAAGCTAATTAGTTCGCCATTTTTAGTCAGTTCTAAACTGCTGGTGTTCAGTGAAAAAGGCCCATTACTAATCACAGGGCTTGCCTTTCCTGCTGAGCGGCGAATAAGTGCTTTTAGCCGGGCAACTAACTCTTCAGGGTGAAAGGGTTTAGTGAGGTAATCATCGGCGCCAGCATCTAGTCCTGCAACTTTATCTTGCCAGCTATCGCGAGCCGTTAAGATCAGGATAGGAAACTCAATGGTAAGTGCCCGCAGCTTGGTAATAAGGGTAATTCCGTCAATTTTTGGCAACCCTACATCAATAATCGCCGCATCATAATTGTACTCTCTACCTTGAAACAGGCCTATTTCACCGTCATCAGCGGTGTCGACGGTATAGTTGGCTGCAAGTAGATGTTGCTTAAGGTTACTTTGCAGTGCCAGATCATCTTCAACGAGTAAAAGTCTCATAGTCGGTCCTTGTCTGTCGCCGTTAATTACGACGGATACTGCCAGTTTTGGCATCTACGGATACGTAAAAAACGACTCCATCTTTAGAAAGTACTTTGACTCGATAGCCTGGGTTACCGTTTACACGGGTGGACTGAACTTTGAGGATCTTACCTGAATAGCGGCTTTTAACTAATTGCGCAGCTTGCTGTGAACTGCTCACTTTAAGGGATTTTCCAGAATGATTTGTCGCCATCGCCATAGAGGCTGCCGATAAAGTGAGGTACTGGCCGCTCGCATTGGTAGGCATTGAGCCTAATAGTGCAAAGGGAATTAATATCAACAGTAAAACAGCTTTCATTAAGAGCACCAAAGAGTTGAGATGTTATCAGTTTAAAAGATCCCACTAGATTAGTCATTATACCAATTCGAGTTAAGCTCATCACTTTCCCAAGATTTCAAATTTCAATTCAATATACGGAAGAAATTATGTATCGAGATTCAGTTTGTTAGATATAACGTTTGTAAGATGAACCCAACCTGAATACCAAAGGAGGTCGTAACCAGACTTAAGTAACTGATTTTAACGTTCAGGCTGTGTTCATTTTGGTTGGTCTTTAATGAGCGAAACTTACTGAATTGTTCGAGGTGATGATGAGCCAACTTACATGCCAAACCAAACGACTCTCCCTGATAGTGCTTTTTCTAGGTGCTTTACTACCTCTAGAAGGGGGGGCTCAAGAGCTAGGTCAGACTTTGAGCTCCTCAGCTGGCTATAATATGGAAGCAGCGCAGAGTAGCAGTGGCAGGGAAAAGGCAGTACTTACAATAGAGCAGCAAGAATTACTGCTACAGCAACGCCTAGAAAGTACTCATTTCGTTGTAAGCAAGCAAAGCCGTGAACAGATCATACAGGGCCATATTGATAAAGCGTTAAAGGCAGACAATCAGCGCCAACATGCGGCTTCTCCAGCATTGTATGCCAATAGTGTTTATCGTGATTTTTACATTTACGATGCATACAGCCGCCTATTTGTTGATAACGACTTTGATGGTTTTTATCAAACTTTTAGCGTCACTTTTGATGCTGATGTCAGTGGAGCGTATGTCAATGAAACAGCCAATGTGTTTGCAGAGTTATACTTAAGCCGTAATGGTGGTCCTTGGGAGCACTATTACACCACTGATATTTTCACTATTTTCGGCGACGCTACTGATGACGATTATGAAGTATTAACCACGCTTGAATCCGGATATACAACCGATCATTACGATGTTCTTATCGATCTCTATGAAGTGGGTTATGGCGATATTGTAGCCACCGTCAGTTCAAATGATTTTGATAGCCTCTACGCCTTACCATTAGAAAGTCGCTATTGGGATGAAGAGTACATTGAGATAGAGACTGAGCATGGTGGAACTATGTCACAGTGGGGCATATTAGCGCTGTTAATATTGGGATTGACGCGCAGATATTTAACTTGTCGCCAACCACACTGACAAGAAGATATTTGAGAATTAACTATTGATATATTCGTCACAGCATTGGAAAATAAATCACCTTAACAGATAGTTAATTGCCTATATTATGAGTGAACAGTCAACCTCTACTGCAGTGGTTAATGCAACACCCTTAAGTAGTTCTGTGCCAGTAGAGGTTCATTTAGCGGGGAATAGCCACGACGTTGCTTTGTGGATTTGGGAGCATCTTGTGCCTCAAGTGGGTTCTGCCGACTCTCTGCAAGGTGAGATTATTCGAGCCATCGAACTACTGTCGTGGGAGGCTCAGAACAACAGTAACCTCAATTGGGATGCAAACTTTGATGCACTTGTTGCATATCTAAGAGAGGCCTTCTTAGGTCAATCCATGCTTGCTCATTACTTAACCGTCGCTGATAAAGAACAGATAGCTGCTGATCTCGATAGGTTGTCTTGCTTTATCTTACCGACAGAGCTCGATAGCCGAGTGTATGTCGAAGAGTTGCCCTATATTAATGACGATCTCTATGACCGATTAACTGGCTATCTTGTTCAGTTTTGCAGGCAGCACCCTAAAGTTATTCCTTTTAGATAATCTAGAGTTGATGCCTTTGTCTTTTGAGTCATAGCAGTCAAAAGAAAGGCGTTGCTATTTCCTACATAATACCTATCCCGCCCATTTGCAAGTTTCTAAGTAACAGAGAGATCGGAACTGTGATTTTGTCATGCATATAAATGGCTAAACCAGTTTTGATTGACAGGCTTTAATGACGTAAAAACGTGATCTTAATCACTGGGTGCGTGTTATTTTTATAATTTACTTTGTAAGCTTTTAGATAAAAAACTAATAAAAACAATGCCAAGCACATTCCTTAACTGTATCACTCGCTGTTACACTTGTTGTTTTGTTAATGATAATCGTTATCATCATGCCGCATAATACTTAAGTGGGGTTATTGGATGAAACATTTTCGCTATTCTTTGTTAGCAATTGCATGTGCTACGACATATTTACCAGCGACGACTTACGCGGCAGAAATTGCTGAAGCAAACGCTATTGAACGGATCACCGTGTATGGCAGGCAAAATCAGGTTGTGATGAATTCAGGTCTCGCAACTAAATCAGATATGTCACTAATGGAGACACCTGCAGCAGTTGTGATTGTCGACGAAGAGTTAATTCAAGCGCAGGGCGTCGATAACTTACAGGATTTGGTACGTAATATAAGTGGTGTAACTCAAGCAGGTAACAACTATGGTATTGGTGACAATCTAGTTATTCGCGGCTTGGGTGCAAACTACACCTATGACGGCATGTATGGTGGAGCGGGTTTAGGAAATACCTTTAATCCAACTCGTTCTCTAACCAATGTGGAATCGGTAGAGGTTCTAAAGGGGCCTGCTACTGGTCTTTATGGTATGGGGAGTGCGGGTGGTGTAATCAACCTTATTGAGAAGAAACCACAATTTGAATCTTTAAATGAGTTCACCGCTGAAGTAGGCCAATGGAACAGCTACTCACTCTCTGTTGATAGCACAGCAGGGATCACCGACAACCTAGCTTACCGAGTTGTGGCTAAGACCGCGCGCAGCGATGGCTACCGTGATATTGGTACCGATAGAGATGAAATTTATACCTCTTTGAAATATGTAATGAGTGACACGCAAGATCTAATGCTGTCTGCCAGTTATATTAAAGATGCGATAGCGGTAGATTCAATTGGTCATCCCATTCGTATTTTTAACGCTGAATCTGTGGGTGGCAAAGGCGCGGGTGAAGTTAGCTGGGAAGATTTGATTAATGATCCTAACAATGCTGGCTTGCAGCTTACGGATGAACAGCGTCAGCAACTTGCTAACTCGCTTTCAAGTAGCGATGGACAAACCCCCTATGCATTTGGCCATGCGGGGATTATCTCACCGATGGCAAAAGATAATGAAGGTGAAGAGCTGCGTTTTAAGCTTACTCATAATATCTATTTCAACGACAATCTATTCTTGAACCAACAGTTGCAGTACCGCAATTACACCTCAGGCTTTGCACGTCAGACCGGAGCTTATAATTACGTTTATTGGGACAGAAGTGGGAAGATTAATGAAGAGCCTCGAGCGCCTTTAGTTGAGGATGGTGTCCTGTATCCATTTGCGGCACGTCGTCAGGAGTATCGTAAAGTTGAGGCTGATGAAAAGTCCTGGCAGTACTTCGCCGATCTACGTTATGACTTTCAAATCGGCGAGATTGATAACGAATTATTGATAAATGCTAACTTCGAAGACAGAGATATTGCATTCAAGCAATACTCTATTTATGACGCCGATAAAGTCATTAAGAACAAAGCTGGCGATGTTATCTATCAAGGCTCGCTGCCCTATATCTATGATATTCGTAACCCTAATTGGGCTAAAGGTAGCTTTGAAGAACAAGATCCATTGATGACCAGTAACTACAATAAAAAGGTTAATGCGTGGGGTGTAGGGCTACAGCATGTCGGATACTTGGGCTATGGTTTTATCACCCGTATTGGTGTGGCATTTAATGAGATTAAACAGTCTTATCAACATCTCGGTGTTGATCCTCGTTACTCTGCAAGTAAAGCTGAGCCAAGAGAAGAAGCGGATACAACGGATAATGGAGTTACCTACAACTTAGGCGTGACTTACATGCCAACCGATGACTTGTCACTGTTTGTCAATCATTCAAAAGGACGTACCGCCTATAGTATTCTTGGTGGCATTGAAGGTACTGGTGATGACCGCGCTGATTCTGAATCTGTAAGTGATGATATCGGTATTCGCTATAAAGCTTTTGAAGATCAAATGTTGGCTTCATTAGTCTTCTTTAAAAGTGCCCGAACTAATCTAGAATATGGAAACCCAGACTATGAAGAGGGCGTTTCTGCTCCGGGGACAGCGAAGAGTTTTTATAACGGTAAAGAGGAAACTACCGGCGTTGAGCTTGATCTAAATGCGCATATCAACGAGCAATGGATGGTTAACTTAAACGGCGTTTACCAAGATGCCCGAGATAAGAAAGACCCGAGTAAAACCAGCTACGATACTCGTCAAAAAGGTGTACCTTATGTGACTGCCAGTGCTTGGGTCACCTATGGTGCGGACTGGTTCTCTCTTGCTAGCCCAATTAACATCAGTTTAGGTGCTAAATACGTTGATGACCGCAGTACTAACTCGACTTCATTTGGGATCCCAGATGGCTACGTGCCGAGCTATACGGTACTCGATTCTGCGATTAGTTATGATGTTGAGCACTGGAAGCTGCAACTTAACGTCAATAATCTCTTCAACGAAGAGTATTACAGTAAAGCGATGTTCTTAGGCGGCATGCCTGGAGAGGAGCGTAACGCTAAGTTGTCGTTAACCTATCGTCTATAGCGATAGGTCTATTCAAAAATGCAGCCGGTGGCTGCATTTTTTTAAGTTGATGAATCTATACTTGAGCGGTTGCTATCGCAATTCGAGTCGCCGTTTTTAGCTGCAAAATAAACATGTTCTCCTGCTTGATACTAAGGGCTGTAGTTCTTTCGAGCTTAGTTGTTGTTCGATTCTGTACCGTAAGGAATAATGCTGTTAGGGCAAGGTTTGAGCGGTGATGCTTAGCGAGCTAAGTGAAAAGCTGGTAACGCAGTGATAACAGCACTTTTTGCAGCGTTATAGGCTATTTGCGGACAATGACTAAACTGCATAACCTCTGCCTAGTTAAAATAGTCAATAAACTGCGGCCAAAACAACCACGAAAGATCAACAGCCCCCAACAGTTATGTTAGCTTAACCTTTCCGTTACAACTTGAAAGGGAAAGCATCGTTATGAAAATTCGTTTAAAAACACCTATTGCGTTGGGTTTACTATGTGCCCTTACGGCTCCATTGAGTGCAATAGCAGCCGTTACAAGTTTAGACAGCTCAGTTGAACGTTCGATGCCAAAACTTGAAGAGCTCTACCTGCATCTACACCAAAATCCTGAGCTGTCATATCAGGAAAAAGCCACCAGTGCACGGATGGCAAAAGAGCTATCAGCACTAGGATTTGATGTAACTGAGCAGTTTGGTGGTTATGGCGTTGTTGGCATCTTTAAAAATGGTGCTGGCCCAACAGTGATGATCCGAGCCGACACCGATGGATTGCCAATTACCGAAGAGACAGGTAAATCATACGCGTCAAAAGTGACGACAACAGATGCCAGCAATAGCACTGTTGGGATAATGCACGGCTGTGGCCATGATATTCATATGACGAGCCTGATTGGTACTGCAGAGCAGATGATTAATCACAAAGCAGATTGGAAAGGTACGTTGATGATGGTTGCACAACCGGCTGAAGAGGTCGGCGGCGGTGCAAAAGCGATGCTCAAGCAGGGACTGTTTAGCCAATTCCCTACACCTGATTACGTGCTCGGGTTACATGTCAGTGCAGCGCTACCTGCGGGTAAAGTTGCCATAGCGCCAGGATATGCTTTGGCAAATGTTGATTCGGTAGATATAACCGTAAAAGGCAAAGGGGGGCATGGTGCTTATCCTCACTCGACTAAAGATCCTGTTGTTCTAGCATCACGTATGGTGCTGGCGCTGCAAACTATTTCGAGTCGTGAGATTTCGCCACTGGAACCCAATGTGATGACTGTGGGCTCAATTCATGGCGGTTCTAAACACAATATTATTTCAGATGAGGTGAAGTTGCAGCTTACACTACGCTCTTATAATCCGGATGTGCGTTTGCAGCAAATTGATGCGCTTAAGCGCCTAACTCGAGGGATTGCGATTAGTGCAGGCTTGCCCGATGAACTGATGCCAGTGGTATATGTCCACGAAGAGGAAAGGATCCCTTCAACTTATAATGACCCCATTTTGGCAACTAAAATACAAACAAGCATAGAGACGGAGTTAGGCGTTGAAAATGTGTCTAAATCTGAGCCCGTTATGGCCGGTGAAGATTTTGGTCTATATGGTCTTACTGCAGAAAAGCGTCCAATCACTATCTTCTGGTTAGGCGCAGTCGAACCAAACGCTTACCAAGTAAGTTTAGATGAGGGAAGCAGTTTACCTTCATTACACTCCAGTCAATTTGCCCCCGATTACCCAGTAACGATTAAAACAGGAGTTAGGGCTATGAGCGCTAGTGCAATGGACCTTTTCAATAGGTTATAAAGCGTCATCTGTAATTGGTTGTGTGCGGCTAATGGCTAATGATTAGTTAGCCGCAGACACTGTTTTACTCATTTATTGTTGCTTATTCTCGACCTTACTTAACAGCAACATCGTTTCCTCTTTTAGTTTCGTTAGCTGTTTTTGCGTTACTATATCCACAGATTGCTTAACGTATTTATAAGCTGTCGAATAGTTGTATTCAATAAGTGCCAGTCGGGCTAAGTTATTCAGTCCAATCACTTGTCCAGCTTGATCTCCGACCATTTTATGGTAGTCCACAGATAACTGGTATTGTTGGCTTGCGGTGTCATAGCGACCGAGACGCTGATTGACATAGCCTGCCCACGCCGCAATATATGCCAGATAAAGCCAATCTTGGGAGTTTGCAGCATGGGTGCGGCTTAGCGATAAGGTTGAAAGTGCTCGCGTTAACTCTCTTTGCTCGATATAACTTTTAGAGAGGGTTAAGCCGAGCCTTGCTGATTCTCGGCGGTTATTGATTGAATTTGCCTGTATTAACCCAGTATTGACTAACTTATCGGCTTTGGAATAGTCGCCTTTTTTAAGCCGTATTTCGGCTTTCTGTCTTTGTGCTATTAGGTTATTTTCTTCAGTCACTAATAGCTCATCTAGCAGTACTTCAGCGTTGTCTAGTTCACTATATTGCAGCTGCTGCAGCGCTAGAATCAGTAACTGGTTATCAAAAAAGTATGTACTAGTGATATTTTTAACACTGACTGCCGCGCCGGTTTTTTGGTTAATTAGCTCGGCAAAATCGAGGTAAAGTGACTTCATATCTTCAGCGCTAACTTGTCCAGCTTGATGAAGGTTTGGGCCGTAAAGGTGATAGTTAAGATGGTAGCTACCATCCTCTTTAGATAACGTTGTGTCTGCGACCAAAGCTGCGCCTGACTGAGTCAGTAATTGCGACAGTTTTAGTGGTCGAGTATCTTCAATGTAGCTAGCGTTTTGTGCCAATAAATTAATCACATCTTCAACTTGAAGTATGGGGTGCATATTAGATTGGTGTAGCAGAGCAATGATGGATTCCTGATTTGCATACTGTTGCCACAGCGCTGCATGAGTCGTTAAAGCGGATTTAACCGGTAATATTATGACGGCACCTTTTTCCATCGGAGTAGATTTATCTTGTGGGTAGAATATAAAACCCAAAATCGCGATTATCACAGCGATAAGAATGAAGAGCTGAGAGCGGTATCGACCCATTAATTATAATCCTTTATTTACTAATTCAATTAAGGTTCTAATGATTTAGACTAGCTTATAAATCATCTGAACATCCTTTAAATCTAGCTATACTATGTCAAATGTTATTAATTTTGATAGGGATAATGTTGTACTATTTGATAAAAAATAGGCAAGAGTTCAATAGGTCTTAGCTCCAGGGCGAGATCGCGAACAAATTTTAGCCATTCAAATGGGCAAAGCTTTTCAATTTGGCGGCGTTGTGATCTTATACTCTCTTTTGCTGAGACCTTATCATGAGCCTTCTTTCC
>NZ_JBFRMK010000083.1:0-25024 GCF_041470405.1 Shewanella sp. 10N.286.45.A1 | reverse complement strand
ATGCAATTGGTATTACTCGTTAAGAACAGTAGTTTCAGTTTAGTTAAACTGGAGAGGTTGCTTGGCAGCTGAGACAGCTTATTCCCGGAAAGATCTAGCACTTCTAACGTATCAGCAAGCGTAAAAATAGCGTCTGGAAACGCTGTTAACTCCTCTGAGATAGTGAGTCGTTTAATACCTTTTAGTTCACCTGAAGCGAGTTGTGCCAAAGCATGCAAAATCAGCTGCCTTTATTATTTATAATCGAAGATTCAAAATGGCGGCAATGGTAATACATCTCCAATAAATGAGAAAGCTGCGATTAGAACTAAACCGATAATGGATATAGATAGTCCTAATAGATAGTCCTAACAGATAGCTCTGCTTTAAGCTGATCCATATTTACTTTATAACGTATTGCTTTAGCATGAGTTAAGCATCAGTAATAAATTGTTTTACGCTGCTAGTAATAGCAGCAGAGGTCAAGCCATCATGAAGAATAAGCAAGCCGCTAAAGTACCAACCAGCCGCCTTTCTCGATTATCCTCCTTAGGTGGACTTGCCTCACGCCTTGCTAGCAACGTAGTGTTTGAAGGTGCTAAAAAGTTGAGCAAGGGAGAAAAACCTTCTCTCAACGAGCTCGTAATGACCCCAAAAAATATCACCCATTTGGCAAACAAGCTGGCGGAGCTTCGCGGCGCAGCAATGAAAGTAGGACAAATGCTGTCTATGGACTCGGGAGAGCTGCTACCTAAGGAGCTCAGTGACATACTTTCTAAACTACGTTCTGATGCTAAAGCCATGCCTCATAAACAGTTAATCGTTATTCTCAAATCGAACTGGGGCGACGATTGGCTCGACCCTTTTACACATTTTGAATTATCGCCGTTTGCTGCAGCCTCTATTGGTCAAGTGCATCAGGCAACGTTGGGCTCTGGCGAAAAGCTAGCAGTAAAATTGCAATATCCAGGGATCCGTAACAGCATCGACAGTGATATCGATAATGTTGCTACCCTTTTAAAGTTATCTAATCTCATTCCAAGTAACGTGCAGCTAGACCAGCTATTCGATGAAGCAAAAAAACAGTTACATGTTGAAGCCGAATACCTCAATGAGCTGGCAATGCTACAGCGCTTCCAATCCTTTATCGACCAAGGCCAGATTGATAGAGAAAGTTTCGTGATCCCACAAGTTTACCCTGCGCTATGTAATCAGAATATTCTTGTGATGGAGTTCATCGAAGGACAAAGTATCGAATCGATCGTTGCACTTGAGCAGCCGATCAGAGATGCGGTGGCAACAAAATTACTAGCGCTGTTCTTTAAAGAGCTGTTTTGTTTCAAGCTAATGCAAACAGACCCTAACTTTGCCAATTATCAATACCAAACCACAAGCGGCAAACTCGTTTTACTCGATTTTGGCGCTAGCCGAGTTATTCCGAATGCTCTGTCTGCGCAATACAGGCAACTGATGGCTGCCAGTATTGTTAATGATAGGCTCGCGATGGAAAATGCAGCGCAAAATATAGGATTCTTTCAAGATGCTATCACCGCAGCGCAGAAATCTTTGGTGCTCGATATTTTCTATATGGCCTGCGAACCGCTGCGGTTTGATGGGGAGTATGACTTTAGTAACAACACTTTAGCCAATAGGGTTAAAGAGGCTGGTATGGCGATGAGTATGCAAAGCAATGAATGGCATAGCCCACCAGCCGACGCAATTTTTATTCACCGAAAGCTAGCAGGCTTGTATTTATTAGCATCGAGAATAGGCGCTAAGGTCAACGTTAAGCAGTTATTTGAAAACACTTGATTGAAAATAGCGTGTAAAGAAAGCCATTAGGAGGGGTATTTAATCGTACGCTCAGTTTTTAAAAGCTCTTGCCCTTGGGTAATAGCCAGCACCGCTTTTGATTTAAACTCGCGTCGATACAAAGTCACCACCACGAAGATACTCGCAATAATAAGCAGCATCGGATGGAAAAACCAACAGAGTGCCGCCATGGCAAAATAGTAACAACGCAGTCCGTAATTATAGGAGTGCGCGGCTTGGTCTTGCACTACGGCCATCTGCTTAGCATAACGGCGGAGATTTTCATTAAGGCCCTCTTTGTCATAGGGCGCGGCGCCAATCATGACATTCAGAAAGCCATATTGGCGCATAGACCAGGTAAACTGAAAAAATGCCATAACAAAAATGAAAGTTAATACTCCAAGTTTAACCTGAACTAAAGCATGGTTCGGATCGGCCGCATAAGGAATAGATGCAATCACAGCTTCTAAGCGCTCAACTTGAGCAAACAGTGTTAACACACCAGCAAGCACTAGCATGGTGGTGCTTGCAAAAAAGGAGATATTACGCTCAAGGTTTGCCAACAATGCCGCCTCACCGACTCTGATCTCTCGGCTAATGAGTTCGTACATCCAATGGATACGATGTTGATGCAGACATCGTGCAATACAGTTGGTCGTCTTAGCCTTACTTTTAGCAAAGCGAGCGTAGCCCACCCAGCTAATGATAAAACTCAGGATGGCTATAATATCTAACATTGAAATAGTCATAACACTCTCAAAAGTATTGGTAAACACAGATCTTAATTGGGATATAAACTAGGTTTCTAGTTTACTTTCTAGGTCTGAACTGACAATTTTCAGTGCCGCTAAAGCAACCTCTGGAGCGATGTTATTGGATTCGAAAAGAAAAATAAGATCCACCGCCAACTTCACTTCAGCTGGCGCAGCAGCTAATCCTGACTCATTACTATCACTCACGTATTATCCCCGTTAAATTCAGCCAACAAATATTACTCCATTCTAAAGTTATTCTATTCTAACTGGCTTTGAATTAAAAAACAGGATGGATAAGGCGACAGAGCTCCCGTTAGGTTTAACCACATAGAGAACTCAGGGAAAATCCAATTCTATCAGATATATTTAGCAACAAGATCTAAATGCTAACAACCTGACTAGCATGTATATAAAAGTACTAGTGTTGCGTTATCACTTCTAGCAGTGCTGTCTTTTCCATTGGTTTATGAAAAAAATAGCCTTGGATATTGTCGACCTCTTTTTCATTAACAAAAGCCAGTTGAAGATGGCTTTCAACCCCTTCAACCGTAACGTTTAAATTCAACGCACGACTTAACGCAACCACAGCAGAAACTAACGCAGCCTGCTTTTTATCGTTAACATCTCTAATAAAGCTTTTGTCAATCTTCACAATATCTACTGGGAATTCGCTTAGGTAGGATAAAGATGAGTAGCCTGTGCCAAAGTCATCTATTGCGATTTTGATCCCGAGGTCTCGTAACTGGCTTAAAGAGTTAATCAAATGCACTTGCTCTTTCATCAACAGTGACTCGGTAATTTCCAAAGTTAGTTTATGGTAAGGAAAGCCTTCCGCTCGAATCTGCGTCGCGGTTTCTGTTATTGAGTTTATCAAACAGTCTTGCAAGTCATGGGACCAGAACTCAAATGTCGACACATTAACTGACATGCCGATATCTAAACCTAACGCTTCAAATTCCAGTAGGGTTTTCATCGCCTCAACACGCACCCAGCGTCCTAACTCAATGATTAAACCACTCGATTCAGCGGCAGGGATAAACTCATCAGGCCTGACTAACCGACCATCATGACGCCAACGAATGAGCGCTTCTACATGAAGAATTCGGTGCTGTTTGGCACACACTATGGGTTGATAGTGTAATTCAAATGCATCATTTTCTATCGCCAACTTAAGCGCGTTGGTTAACTCAGCGGTTCTTTCGGCATCAGATTGCATCTGATCGTTAAAAAAGTGAAATTGGTTTCGACCTTGCTCTTTGGCACAAAAAAGGGCTTGGTCGGCACAGTTCAACAGCTGCTCTAAACTGCATGCATCTTGAGGGAAACGACTAATGCCAGCGCTTAATCGTGTAAAAACCCGCTGGTGAGAGTCTAGCAAATACTCTTGTGAAACAACTTCATTTAGCCGATGAACCCGTTTTGACAAAACCTCAGGCCGAGCTTCATCAGGAATAATAAGTGCAAACTCATCTCCCCCGAGACGCCCTAAAACGTCATGCGGTCCCATACAGGTTTTAATTCTGTCCGCGACTTGAATAAGGACTTCGTCTCCAAGCTTATGCCCTAAACTATCATTGATCTGCTTAAAATTATCTAGATCCATCAGGATAAAACTGAAGCATGAATTCGGGTTAAATTTCGCTAACTTAATCTGTTGTTCAATTTTTTCAAATAGATGTGGACGATTAACTAATTGAGTTAATGGGTCAAACTTTGCTTGATAATGAATGATTTCAGCCGCTGATTTCTTATCGGTAATATCAGCAAAAATCCAAGCGTAAGAAAATTCGGTTTCACCTGTGTCTTTAAAGGCTGTAACGTTTACGTCTGCGCAGAATATCGTATTGTCAGCTCGACGGCCTAATAGCTCTCCCTGCCATGCGTTACCAGTTTTTATCTGCTGAAACAGGTTAACTAGCTCTTCTTCAGACGATTCCCCAAAGACCAGCTGTGGCGAAAACTCAGCAAGCTCGGACTGACTGGAGCCTAGTGTATTAAAAAATGAAGGATTAGCATCGATTACCGTACCGTTAGCATCGGTGATTAAAATCGCTAACGGCATTTGCTTGAAGATCCCAGCACATAAGCGTTGAAATCTAGATGAGCGATCTCGTTCAATAGCTAAGCTTGCAAGCAGCGCAGCCTCAGATATTAACTCTAAATCATCGTTACTGGGACTTCTCGCCTCACTATAGTACATCGCAAATGTACCCAAGACCCTGCCATCGGCGCCAATAATAGGTTCAGACCAGCAGGACTTCAATCCCACCGATAGCGGTAACTCTCTATAGAGAACCCAATTATCGTGAGTAGCAATATCTTCAACTATAACCCGTTGCCCTGAAAAAGCAGCCGCACCACAAGAGCCGACTTTAGCGCCAATTTCAATACCGTGAATAGCATTATTATAATGTTCAGAAATATTCGGCGCCGCCGCTTTGAGTAGCCGCTTCCCATCGGCACTGAGTAATAATATAGAGCCCTTGCTACCAATCTTTTTTTCTTCAGTAAGACGTACGATTGCATGCAAAACGGACTTTAATGGTGACTCACCCACTAACATTGTTAAGATGGCAGCATAGCGCTTTGCACTTATTGCAGATGTTTTGATAAGGCTTGGAAGGTATTCATTCTTGGTACTATGAGCGTTCATTATTATTAGTATGCTCTACAGATAATTCAAAAATTATCTGTTTATTCTACCCAATAGCTAACATCTTACAATCAGTAAACCGCTTCACCGTCAAAAATCAGACAAAACACTTGGTATATTGCATGCAAAGGTATTATTCGTTAATTAAATATAAATTTTCAGGATAGTTAGCTAGCAGCTTTTGGAGTATTTAACCACTTGGTCTCCATAATTAGAGATTGGCTAGTAACAAATGCTAAAAATGTTAAAATTAAATAGGAATCGTTCAATATTTTGGATTACCAGTGATCACAGCATCCCTTCCACATTAGCTTATACCTGTGTCACCTGATGCTAGCATCCTCAAGTAGAACGGGTATATACTCGGCCTCTGTAAATACAAGTCGTCACTATTTAAGGTAAGCCCAAATGGCAAAGATGGATTTCTCAGTAATCAATGACAGCACCGCTAAATCTTTTAATGAGCAAAAAAATCTTATTAAAAGAGTTTTTAAAGGAAATACCGTACTTTGCCCTATATGTAATAAAGCATTAGAGATGAAGTTACCGACTAAAGATCAGCAAGAGACAATCTCGGGGATCCGCTGTAAGAAAGGCTGTACTGATATAGAGCTTGATATGGAATTAGTTCTGTAAAACAACAATATTGGCTGCTTAAATTTCTGCACTAAAGCAGCCACTATGTAGAAACCTTATTGCTATTAAAACTCATAGGTTATACCTAATCCAAAGCCACTAGATGCCATATCAAATATAAAGTCATTGTCGTCATAATCAATGTCTAAGTACCTAAAACTGTATTTTAGTGCCCAGTTTTCAGAAAGGTCCAGCACAAAGCTTAAGGTTATAAATCGTCGTGATAATTAGCTAACAGTAAGCGTAGTAGAGATTCAATGGATTACCTAGAATAGATCAAATGAGTTGCAAAAAGCTGCAGCGCTTAGGAGTATCGGTCCTTGTCAGTTTTAATCGGCAATCATGTAATAGTCTACGGCAGACTAGGGAACGCGCTTGACTCTTCCATTGACTGTTACCGCTGTTTTAATACTCAGTAGTAGCGAACTTGATACTGAAACCGTTAAAGTGACAAAAATAGCGACTAAAATAACAATTTGGTACTTAATCGCGATCAATGGATCCACTCCACCTAATATCTGGCCTGTCATCATTCCTGGTAGGGTGACTAAGCCCGTGGTAGCCATTGAAGCTAATATTGGCGCAAAAGACTGTTGCATAGAAGTTTGAATAAACGGTAATGCTGCTTGATAGCTACTTGCACCAAGCGCCAAAGCCCCCTCGTATTCAGCTTGCCTATCCTCAAAAGCACCGAACAAGCGCTGTAAAGCCACAATATTGCCACTTAAGCAGTTCCCCAATAACATCCCTGCTGTTGGTATTAAATATTGAGCGCTGTAGAGCGGTTCAGGAGACAACAAATACACTATCATCATCCATAAGACAGGAAACAAGCCTAAAGACAAGCCGCAAAGTACCGGAATATAGAGTAGTCGACGTGATAGCTTGGCTTTAGTAATAATGGCACTAGCGCCAATCAATAGCATCAGCAATAGCCACAACATGTTCACACTAAAGCTATTAAGTTCAAATAAATACTGCAGATATATGCCAACTAGAATAAGTTGAACAAGCATACGCACGACCGCATAAAACATATCTTTATTCAGGCCGAGCTCAAAATAACGGCTAATACCGAATGGGATCAGCAGAATAATCATAAAGCTTGCTAACTGCCACCAGCTAATATCCATCACTACGCTTCTATGTTGCTATATATCTGTAACTAGGCAATATAAATGCAACTGAGATGAAAATCTTGTGATTTCAATGAAATTTATCTAAAAATAAACAATATTGCGTCAATTCAAAGTTGATACAAGAGCAATAAAAAGTAATTAAAGTAAACAATTACCTAGCGCACAATTAAAACATGATGTGGCGAAGTAGCCTTAACTTCCATCTAGAATCGCCAACAATTTCGACATTGGATTAAACAAAACTTGATCAACATCTAATGAATTCGTTTTGCGCCTTGTTAGACTCAGGCCACTTTTCGCTATTAGAAAACTTGAATATGAAGCAATATCTACGTGAACGTTTCCTTAAATATGTCAGCTTTAACACTCAATCTGACAGCCAACATCACAGCGTTCCCAGTACTCACAACCAATTTGTGTTTGCTCAATATCTGCGTCAAGAGCTTGTCAGCTTAGGCTTTGATGAAGTACAGCTGTCAGACAAAGGTTACTTAACGGCAACGGTTCCTGCAACAGTGGACAATGTTCCTTGTATTGGCTTCATCGCCCATTTGGATACAGCCCCAGATTACAGCGGCGATGACGTATCACCACAAGTCATTGAAAACTACAATGGTAAAGCAATAGCATTAGGTCTAAAAGAGACCCTATCACCCGATCAATTTGATAGCTTAAATCAGTATGTAGGCCAAACCCTCATTACTACCGACGGCACCACACTGCTCGGCGCAGACGATAAAGCCGGTATTGCAGAGATCATCACAGCTCTACACCACTTAATCACTCACCCAGAGATCCCCCACGGTAAAGTAAGACTTTGCTTTACGCCTGATGAAGAGATTGGCCGCGGAGCAGACCACTTTGATGTTAATAGCTTTGGCGCTAGCTGGGCTTACACAGTCGATGGTGGTCAAGTTGGTGAGCTCGAATATGAAAATTTCAATGCCGCTACAGCAGTAATAACAGCAACCGGCAATAACTGCCATCCAGGTAGCGCGTTCGGCGTCATGATCAACGCACAAACTATGGCTGCCCGCTTCCATGCAAAAATGCCATTAAAAGATACACCTGAGTTTAGTGCTGATTACGATGGTTTTTTCCACCTAATTGGTATGGAAGGTGTCACCGAAAAAGCCACACTGACTTATATCATTCGTGACTTTGACTTAACCCTATTTGAGCAAAGAAAACGCTGGTTAGTTGATTTAGTTGAAAAATATAACACCGAGTTAAAGATTGGCCAGCTTGCGGTTGAAGTTGAAGACTCTTACCTTAATATGAAGCAACAAATTTTACCGCACCCACATATTATCGACATAGCCAAGCAAGCAATGCTTAACTTAGATATTACACCAATCGTGAAACCTATCCGGGGTGGTACTGACGGCGCACGCCTTTCTTATATGGGACTCCCTTGCCCTAATATCTTCACCGGTGGCCACAATTTCCATGGAAAGCATGAATATGTCTGCCTTGAATCTATGGAAAAAGCGACTCAAACCATTATAGAGATAGCAAAATTGACAGCATCAGAGCAGGTGCGAGCTTAATACCTGCGATAAAGTCTCCTCAGCAAATAAGTTAATGCCGATTCTAAAATCGGCATTTTTTATAAGTTGAGCCAAGGTAGCTCCCGCTTTATCAACGTTGATTTATGGCAGAAAAGATGTAAATCGACTCTGTTTGCATCTACACTATTTACAACCTATTTAGAGAAAGAAAGCCATTTATGAATGCAGCCATTATCGGCGCTACGGGTTTAATTGGTCAGCACCTGCTGCAAAAGCTAATAGACTCTACTGCCTATAACAAAATTTATATGTTAGGCCGCCGCCAAGCTAGCTATCAGCCCTCTAGCACCACAGAGGTTATATTCATTGCCTGCCAATTAGACGAGCTCGCCACACTCTCATTACCAGAAAATATAGATCAAGCATTTTGCTGTTTGGGTACCACAATCAAACAAGCGGGGAGTCAAGATGCATTCATTGCCGTAGATAAAACCGCCGTTGTCGATTTCGTGCAATTATGTCAGGCAAACAGTAACTTTATTGTCACCGCACTTGGGGCGAATCCGCAATCAAACTCTTTCTATAATCGAGTCAAAGGTGAGACTGAAGCAGCGTTAGAGTTGATGCTATCTGACAGAGAGCAGACAAAAGGAACGGTCAATAAGTTGGTATTTTTCCAACCAAGTCTGCTTATTGGCGAGCGAGATGAGCGTCGTGCGCTCGAATCTTTCGGACAAACCATTTTTAACTTTATCTCGCCGCTATTTATTGGCCCAATGAAACGTTACCAGCCAATTGCAGGTGAAAAAGTCGCTGCAGCAATGCTCAACCTTGCGCTAAGTTCACGCTCCAATGAGTCTAACCATCAGTCTATAAACACTATTGAGCCCCGAGTCATTAGAGTAAATAATGAAGATATGCTGTGATTAACCAAATAACAGCGATATGGGGTTTATATCGTTTGAAGATAGATTAGAATGCCCTCCTCTTTTAAATTGAACCTCTACACAGCAGATGAAGATAAGCCAGCGCCTAAAATTGATTGAATCCATGGTGGTTAACCGTTATGACCATATTTGGGATTGTTGCTGTGATCATGGCTTATTAGGTGCCAAGCTACTAGAAACTGATCGCGCTGCAACGGTTCATTTTGTTGATGTTGTCCCTGATTTAATGCGAGAAGTGAGCAATAAACTAGAGCGCTTTTACCCCGTTAAAAATGAAGGAGAACGGCGCTGGCAAGTACACTGTATAGATGTCGCTTTGTTGCCATTGGTTGATAAAACCAATAGCCAACTGATCATCATTGCAGGAGTCGGTGGTGAACTGTTAATCAGCTTGGTGGAAGCAATCATAGCAGCTCACCCACTACAGCAACTTGAGTTTATCTTATGCCCTGTCCACCATATTTTTGAAGTCCGTAAAGCACTCAAAAACCTAGGACTTGGCCTAATTGATGAGCATCTGCTAGAAGAAAACCGCCGCTTCTATGAGGTGCTGCATGTTTCGACTCACTCTAAATTGCCAATATCATTGGTTGGTAGCCAGATGTGGGATTTGACCCGCACGCTCGATCAGCGCTATTTGCAAAAAACCTTATCTCACTACCAGCGTATTGAGTCTGGTCAATTAAGCAGGCGAATTAACACGACAACCTCAGTAACTGATGTTTCAGCTGAAGATGTATCGAATATCATTAAGCAATATCAAGCACTGACACTCGACAAAAAGTAGTGTTTAGCTCCGCTCTAAAATTGCCTTAATAATTAGAGGCATTCAATAATCGTATCGCGTACAATCGGCGACCAGTTACCTTTCCCTCTTGATACAATGCTTGCAAAACATTAGGCCTATTAAAACTATGCAGCTTTTAAGATCCACTATCCATCCTGACCTAGCGTCCCTCGAGGGTGAACGATTCCACCGCCAAGCAGCGCGCGGAATTATTCTTGATGGTGAGAATATTCTAATGCTATACACCGAGCGCTACCATGACTACAGTATTCCCGGAGGCGGTGTAGACGAAGGTGAAGATCTTCGCCAAGGCTTAATCAGAGAGCTAGAGGAAGAAACCGGTGCCAAACATATTGATGTGATCAGTGAGTTTGGTCGTTATGAAGAGTTCAGGCCCTGGTACAAAGAGGGTTTTGACATAGTGCACATGGAATCATTCTGTTTTGTTTGCACTATTCACCCAGAGCTTGGGGAAACTCGACTTGAAGAACATGAGATCCAAAATGGCATGCGCCCCTTGTGGATCAATATCCATCAAGCCATTGCTCACAATGAGCACACCATAGCCAATAGCCCAAAAAAAGGAATGTCGATTGACCGTGAAACCTATTTGCTAAAACGTATAGTAAAAGAGCTTCTGTAACAGTTAAAGGCTTCTACATAGCGAAGCCTTACCAGACTACAGTGACTCTTTCGTCGCAATAGCCAGCTCTAATCGTTTTATCTCACGCTGTAATGCATTACGGTTAACTTCGTTAAAGGTCCACATCTTAATCGCTATCTGCATCATACTGCTGAGCAACAAGGTCACTCCCCAACGGATGAGCTCATGTAAACTTTCAACCACAAAGAAGAACTGATAACCTGACCACAGCATCAAGCCACTGAGTAACAGAGCAATTATACTCATCAACACCATCCAACCGCCTAAGCGACCTTTGTAGGCATCGCCCAGCATCGCAAATAAAGATGCATCCGCGGTTTGTTGTTGACTCAATTGAGCCTTCTCTTTAGCTAATTCTTGGCGGATCTTTTTGTCGATATCCATAACTAATTCTCCTGCTCCAAAACCTGTTTAAATAACTTTCTAGCTCTAAATAAGCGTGATTTAACCGTACCTTCCGGGATCTCCAGAATCTTTGAAATTTCAGCAATACTCAACTCTTCTAAATAGAATAGGTATATTGCCTGCCCTTCAAGCGGTGGCAGTTTGGAAAGCCCTAGTTTGACTCCCTCCATAACCTCTTCAGGCTCTGCTTTGACCGCCTCACACTCGCTAATTTCAATATCCGACAAACTTTTATAACGATTGTTAACTTTCAGATAGTCCAACACTTGCCAACGAACGAGCCGAAACACCCAAGCATTAATGGTTGCTGGATCCTCGAGTTTATAAATTGTTTTCGATAACTTGATCAGTGCATCCTGCACCGCATCTTGTGCCAAGGTGGAATCGCCCGCTATTTTTGCAGCAAACCCCAGCGCACTCGGATAAAAGTGTTGGCACAATGCTGAAAAAGCGTGCTTGTCTCCCGCTTGAGCTTCTAATACCCACAACTCAACTTGCGCTTGCAGCATAGTTTATGTGTCACTCCATCTAGTATTTACTACAAAGACGACTGGCAAATGTAAAAGGTTCATCAGAAATGAAAAAAGGGAGCAAATGCTCCCTTTCAATCTTCTAAATATTAGAAATAGACAAACAGATTGATAATCATTGCATTAATAATATCGATGAAGAAACCACACACTAATGGCACAATAATAAATGCTCTGTGCGCTGCTCCATATTGTTGAGTCACCGCTGTCATGTTAACAATTGCGGTCGCAGTAGAACCAAGCGTCACCCCGCCAAAACCAGAACAGATCACCGCAGCCTCATAATCTTTACCCATCAAGCGAAACACAACGAATATCGTAAACACTACAGAAAGCAGCACTTGCAGAGTCATTACCACCGAGATGTATAATAAACTGCCCTCAAGCTCCCAGATCTTTAGGCTCATCAACGCCATGGTGAGAAACATACCAAGGCAAATATCTTGAATTAAAGACAGACCACGAGAAGCATCTTCGATATAAGTCCGGTCTTTGTGCTTACGACGATTGATTATTGCTCGGCCTAAGTTTCCGATAATGATCCCCGCCAATAAACAAGCGACAAACATAGGCAGTTTTAGTCCCGCCTCTTGCATCGAAAGGTCGATGAAATAACCCACAATAAGCGTCACGTTTAGCCATAGCCAAGCACGTAATACCCCAAAATAATCAACCTTCATATGCGAAGTATTATTTTGATGGCTGGTACCAATATCAAGCTCTTCATTATGATTAGCTTTTACTTGATGACGCTTCATCAAATAGGCGGCGATAGGGCCACCAATCACACAAGCAGAAATGAGGCCTAAAGTATTTGATGCGATACCAAGTTCACTGGCATTGACGATCCCCAACTCTTCAACAAAAGTCGGTGTCCAAGCCATCGCAGTACCAACACCGCCAATCAATGAAATCGATCCCGACATCAAGCCAGCTTTGGGATCTAATCCAAACAGCGTCGCAACAGTTACCCCGGTGAAATTCTGTAAAAAGATAAACACGCTTGCCAATACAATCAGGATAAGTAGCGGCTTGCCACCTTTAAGTAGGGTTGCAAAATCAGCTTTAAGACCAATCCCCGCAAAAAAGTACAGCAATAACGTATCTCTGACTGCCAAATTGAACTCTATTTGAATATCGAAGGCGTAATACAATATGCCAACCACTGCAGCACAAGCAAAACCACCCACTACAGGTTCTGGAATACTGTATTTACGCAACAATTCATAGCGAGAGATAATCCCTTTACCAATAAACAGCGCAATAATGGCGAGCGTGAAAGACACAAAGTCTTTGATCTCTACTAATTGTGGTTCCATAAAGATAGCTATCCCTAAAAATACTTTGAAAAAAACAATACAATCATTTGATATAGCGCCGAAGCGCAGCAAACGTTAACTAGATGTTATCAATACTGAAGTTAACAGATTTTAACCCGATGATATAGCGGAATGAGTATTTCGAATTAGTGAACAGCAGCTTTGTTTATAGCCAAGGTAATATTTTGATAACTACCATTAAATAATCCATTACTTATCTGAAGGCATAAAAAAACGGCCTATCGGCCGTTTAATCAGAAATGCTATTTCTCAGGTTGAGGTGGGTAAGTTTGCAACAATGCGCCTATGGCAGTGTTAACCACCTCTATGCGCTCTTCTGGCGTATCTTTATCACGCACTGTATCAGCTACAGAACCGCGCCACATCAACTTGCCTGATTTAGTATCAACTAAGTCAACAATCAATGTTCCAACTTCATATTCACGTACAGTGGTTTGAGTATGACCCATTCCCATTCCTCTGCCCCAGCCTGCACCATAATATGGGTTGTAGCCGTAATTGCTATTAAAGGTATCGACGTTAATTTTTTTATCGACTTTAGTAAGGTAGTTAACTAATACATCGGCTTTATCTGCGTCAACTAAGCTTAAACCTTTCAGCTGTAGCTGATCGTTAACCGCTGAACGTATCCGCTGATCCATTAAGCCATCAAGATGGTATGCCGTTTTATCAGTTTTTTTCTCAACCCAAGCATAGGTTTTAACATCGGCAAAATTCACTCCAGGATCATAATCGGAGCTTGTCTTAAGTGAACTACAAGCAGTAAGTGCTAATGCAGCAATAATAACTAATACCTTTTTCATATTCTCTCCACCATGCCAAGGGCATTCAGACACTGTTTTAAATAAGCTTACATAGCAATCTATTAATCTACAACTCAATTTTAGTAAATCAGCTTCTGGTTCAGCTTGACTTAAGCAATCAAGTTAATGATAATGATTATCAATTACTATTTAATAGGCTTTTTTATTATGCTTTGGTTCATTATCGCTATTATTGCTGCCAGTATTATGTTTTTCTTTACCCCAGAAAAAGCGGTTCAACATGCAGACAATAGCGCCTCTTTCTTTAATAAGCTAAGCAAACATTCACTACTACTGCTCCCAGTTACCGTTCTGACTTGGTTGGTTGTTGCTATCATCAGTGCTCCAATCACCCCCTTTGCAGGCACTGCTGTCGGGTTTGTACTCACTTCCTGCGCAGTCGCTTTACCTCAGTTGCACAGGTACCTCGCAGTAATTGCAAGCTTAACCTTTGCAGCATTATTAATAGAACTTTCGTTATACCTCTAGCCTTGTTTTAATTCGCCAATGGCATTAGCTATTGGCGAAAGAAGATATCCGCTCATTTGACTCCCGCTTCAACAGCATCTTTGTTAAACTACACTTATCAGTAAATCATCAATAATATTTATGAAATCCGATCCGAACGTCTCATTAGTTTATAGCACCGATATTGGCAGAATCACCGAAGAAAAAGCGACTCAAAGTTCCCCTACTGGTGATGGTATTGTCAGAATACATAAAGACAGTAAGGGCCGAAAAGGTAAAGGTGTATCGGTTATTAAAGGGCTAGGTCTCGCAGAGAAAGAGCTTAAAGCCTTGGCACAAAAGCTAAAGAAACAATGTGGCTGCGGCGGTACTGTCAAAGATTTTTGTATTGAAGTGCAAACAGATAATAGACAGCAACTTAAAACGCTACTCGAAAAGTTAGGTTACACAGTTAAGCTTGCTGGTGGCTAACCACTAAGGACGTTTTATGGATAGCTTAGAAAATCAATTTCTTATTGCAATGCCCTCTTTGAATGATACTTTTTTCGAACGCTCACTGATCTATATCTGTGAACATGATGAAAAAGGCGCAATGGGGATTATGATTAACCGCCCTAGCGGCATCATTGTCGATGAACTGTTACAACAAATGGAACTCGCGGAAGAGCCTCAACCTGTAACCTCACTCGGTAGAGAAGTACTTGTTGGTGGCCCAGTAAACGCTGAGCGCGGTTTTGTACTGCATACCAATCAAGATTGCTGGAGCAATAGCGATTCCATTACCGACTCACTGATGCTGACCACTTCTCAAGATATTCTTAGTTGTTTAGGTTCAGATAAAGCGCCCGATAAATTTCTTATCGCACTGGGCTATGCAGGGTGGACAAGAGGTCAACTAGAGCAAGAGATAGCGGATAATTCTTGGTTATCCGTTCCTGCAACCGCTGAGCTACTTTTTGATATTGAACATGAAGAGCGCTGGCAACTAGCAGCAGAGTCACTTGGCTTTGATATCTGGCAACTGTCCAATTTGGCAGGACACGCGTAAAGTAAGTCAAACTCTGGAGTGAGAAATGAGTTCACAAACTGTATTAGGTTTTGATTACGGAACAAAAAGTATAGGTATCGCAATTGGCCAACAATTAACAGCAAGCGCACGGCCGTTAATGTCTATTAAAGCAGTTGATGGCATTCCTAAATGGGAAGAGATTGGCGCAATTATTACGGAATGGAAACCGGACTTAATTGTAGTGGGTCTGCCTCTGAATATGGATGGCACAGAACAAGAGATAACGCTGAGAGCCAAAAAGTTTGGTAACAGGTTAAATGGCCGCTTCGGTGTCAAAGTCGTTACTCAGGATGAACGCTTAACGACTGCCGATGCCAAAGCACGACTTTTTGAGATGGGTGGCTATAAAGCGCTAACTAAAGGCCAAGTCGATGCCATGTCTGCAGTATTGATTATTGAAAGCTACTTTGAAAACCAATATGGCTAAGCTCTATAACCTACAAACAAAAAAGCAGCTTACGAGCTGCTTTTTCGCTTAAGAAACGCTAAAAATAAAAAAGTTAAGATTTATCTTTTGAATTTGCTTATTCTTTCGCTTGCTCTTCTTCCTCAAGCAGTTTAATCAACAGCTCTAATCGCAGCTTTTCTAACTCCTCACTGCTAGCGACTTTAGCCTCCCACTCAGGTTCCCCTTCCAACGCCTTTGCCCCCGAATAGGCACTATAAGACAACGCTGATAAAGCAGACACGCAAAGTATAAAACCAACTGATGTGATATTTTTCATTATTACTTCCTTGTGATTTAGGTTTAGAGTGACATCCTGCTACTCTTTATTTAGGTTACTTATTGAACATATCAGAAAACACAAGATTTACAAGCCTGATATTATTTAGCATTCCCAGCGTGACTCATTGTTACTTTATGCTTAATTTTAGACATAAAAAAACCGAGGTAACTAATCACCTCGGCTGTTTACAACGCTTATCGCTAATCTGCTTTTTTATACTCAGTGTAAGCTTCACCCGCTTTAAGCCACTGAGGTGCTGGTTTACCTTTTAAATAGTGATCAAAATATTCCATCATACGAATACTGTAATCTAGCTTATTAGGGTACTTTTTAAGGTGATGAGGTTCATCCTGATACTGCAGGAATACCACATCTTTACCAGCCCGACGCATCGCTAAATACAGCTCAACACCTTGCTCCCACGGCACTGCATCGTCTTTATCACCAAACATAATCATCATTGGCGTGTTAATTCGTTCAACATAAAATACTGGCGAATTCTCGATGTACTTTTGTGGTGATTTGAATAGGCTTTCACCTATGCGGCTTTGACCCGTTTCATACTGAAATTGCCTTGCTAAACCACTGCCATGACGTATGCCACTGTATGCACTTGTCATATTAGACACTGGTGCACCTGTAACTGCGGCTTTAAATATATTGGTTTTAGTCACTGCAAAAGCAGTTTGGTAACCCGCCCATGAATGTCCTTGGATCCCAACGCCTTGTGGGTCGGCAATACCGATATCAATTAGATGTTGCACCCCAGAAGTTAATGCTTGTACAGAGCTATCTCCAGGATAACCGACTTCAAAGCGGATATCAGGTAGAAAGACCGCGTAACCATTGTCAGCGAACCAAGCAAAGTTCGGACGATGGTTAAGTTTCATTTGCGGGAACGAATGTAACCTGTCGCTCATAAAGCGATAGTAGTAAACGAGTACAGGGTAACGCTGACCCTCAACGTAGTTAGTCGGCTTAATCAGCACACCATCAAGCGGCTTACCATCGCCATTGGTCCATTGTACTAACTCAGACTTACCCCAGTTAAATGCCCGTCTTTGTTTATCAAAATCTGTCTGACGGGTTGCGTTCTGTGGTGATAAATAGTCAGCGGTATAAAGATCAGGGAAGAGATCATATTGCTCTTTAGAGAACACCACGGTTTCCGCGTCTTTACTACGAGCTAGAAGCTTTAACTTGTAGTCACCGCCTACAAGTTTAGTCACGCCTGCAGTGCCTATTTGCGCTTGATAAAAACCATCACCTTTGGTGATATCGCTATAACCTTGGAGCAGCACCTGTTGGTTATTGCTCAATACACTCGGACTGTCTTTATCGTCAACCAGTCCAGTTACGCGATATTGCACTCCCTCTTTACGCCCCAGACCTGCGGTCAGGTTAAAGGTCTCATGAGAAAGTGTATTTAGCTGCCAGATGTCAAACTTGTCGTAAATAAGCAGCCCAGAGTCATCAGCAAGCCAAGGTCCAAAGCCATATCCTGGCGCATTCGATGGATAATCGTGATCTTCATCGGCAATGGATACATCTAGGTTCTTAGTGACATTAATTTTCCTATCATTAGCAATTTCATATAGGAAAGCATTTCCTTGCAGGTAATAAGCGACAAACTTTTCATTGGGTGATAGAACAGGCTCTGAGCCACTACTCTGTTGACTCAACACTGGAATTTTACGTCCGGTATTAATATCGACTAAATAAAAATCACGATAAAAACCAGCCCAAGTGATCATTTTTCTATAGGGCAGATCAGAACTTGCCAGCGCATAACGCTGCTGTTGCTGAATCTCGACATCAGGAACTTGCAAGTCTGCAAGTTGCACTAAGTTATTACCAGTGACATGCAGCACGGCTAGATAAGTACGCTTAAGCTCTTTCTTATACTGTTTTACTTCATGAGGCTTTATACGAGGATCTTCACCATGCCAAACACGCAGCGCTCGCTGACCGGTAATGATACTTTGATCATACAAGTCCGCTTCTTTTTCTACTTTTGCTAATTCGATTTGTTGGCTAACCTGCGGCACTCGTCCGAAAAACAAGCGTTGACTGTCATCAGAGAAGCGTAATGAAGCGTAACGATTTAAAGTCCACTCTTTTGACGTTGGCGCAGAGGTAATCAGACCTGAATCAATATTGTATAAAGATAATGAATATTCTCGTCCGAATGGTGCTTGCTTAGCATCCCCGAAAGTAAAACCTAAGTACTTACCGTCGTCACTTAATGCCAACGAGCCCAGCTGCTGCTGTTTTAAACTATGGACGATCTTGGCGGTATTGTTAGCCAAACTGACTAACCTTAGCTCATGTTTATCCGTCGCGACATTATTTATCGCAAGGGCAAAGTGCTTACCAGCCTTGTCAAAATTAAATGCGGTAACATCTTTAAAGGTAACTGATTTCAATTCATTAAGTGCAACAAGCTCGACGGTTGTTCCTTTGTCGTCATCATCAACTTTAATGTCTTTTTTACTTGTTTCGGCGTTATCTTTAGCTTTAGCCTCTTTTTTCTTGTCTTCAGCTTCATACCAAATGGCAATATGTGAGCCAGTTTCGTTAAATTCAAACGATTTAACCCGCTCATAACGCAGCTCTTTGCCCGTATTGGTATCGACTAACACCATACCTGACTTAAGTTTCTTCTTTTCTTTCTTTGACGCCATCTCAGTTGTCAGCAAAGGTTGCTTGTCAACAAAGGCAACATAACGACCGTCATGGCTTACCTTTGGCTTGCTGCCACCTTTCACACTAAACTCTTTTTTGGTCACTAGGTTTTTAACTAAACCGTGACTATCTCCCCTGTCCGGTGAAACCTCTACCGCCAGAGTTTTTCCCGTATCCGAAATCACAGGTTTGCTGAGTGATTCGAATCGCATGATATCATCGGGGGTAATTGCGGATGTCGCAGCAAAGAGGCTTGCGGGCAATAAGCTCGCTGTAAATAACAGCAATGATTTACTAGGTAATGACTTCAAGGTCTTCCTCATTATTATATAGTTATTAGACTAAAGTAGACTTTTTTAACCTTTAACGATCAATCATCGTCATAAGCTCCAATTTTTGCAAGTTACCCTACAGAAAAAAACGTGAGATTGCTCACCTTTTCCTGTGAAAAGTGTTTAAAAGTGTTTAAAATACGTCGCACAAAACGAAAATAATACTAAGGGATGTTGCTACTCCTTTAATGGAAGCTGTTGCCCTTGAATAAATGCTGATATGACTCAAGTGTTTACATGTCTGGTATGACATAAAACACAATTGACCCCAGTATTTCTTCAAGTGCAGCATGATAAGCAACAAACCTTTAATCACTTGCTATGTCCTTAAGACATGGTTAGACAATTGCAGTAACGCCTCAGCGCGGTAGGATTATCCATGACAAAAAGAACTATAACCGTAATTCCTGGTGATGGAATTGGCCCAAGCATTATCGACTCAGCAATAAAAATTCTCGATAAAGCAGGTTGTGATTTTGAGTATGAATTTGCAGATGCTGGTCTCGTCGCACTCGAAAAGCACGGTGAATTATTACCTCAGCGCACACTAGATTTAATTGAAAAAAACCGTATTACGCTTAAAGGCCCACTAACCACTCCTGTTGGTGAAGGTTTTACCTCTATTAACGTGAGTCTACGTAAACAATTTAGCCTATACGCTAACGTGCGCCCTGTATTGTCTTTTAAAGGCACTCAAGCACGTTACGACAATATCGATATCATTACAGTACGTGAAAATACCGAAGGCATGTATTCTGGCCTAGGACAAACTGTTTCTGACGACGGTGCAACTGCGGAAGCCACCAGTATTATTACTCGCCAAGGTGCCGAGCAGATTACCACTTTTGCTTATGAGCTAGCCCGTAAAGAGGGTCGTAAAAAGGTTACTATCGTTCATAAAGCTAACATCATGAAGTCAACTTCAGGTCTGTTTTTAAAGGTCGCACGCGAAGTTAGCCTGCGCTACCCAGACATCGAAACAGAAGAGATGATTGTTGATGCAACATGTATGAAACTAGTCATGAGCCCTGAGATCTTTGACGTGATTGTTACCACAAACTTATTTGGTGATATTTTGTCAGATCTTTGTGCAGGTCTTGTAGGTGGTCTTGGTATGGCACCCGGTGCCAACATTGGTAGCGATGCCGCAATTTTCGAAGCTGTACACGGCAGTGCGCCAGATATTGCAGGGAAGAATCTTGCGAACCCAACATCAGTTGTTCTAGCGTCAATTCAAATGCTTGAATACCTAGGAATGAGCGACAAAGCAGAACTTATTCGTAGTGCTATCACTGCAGTGATTGAAGAAGGTGACCGTACAACTCGTGATCTAGGTGGTACTCATGGTACAACTGATTTCACACAAGCAGTTATCGACCGTCTTTCATAAATAAGTCGTCGTACACAAAATATTAAAAAGGCCCCGTATGCTATGCATGCGGGGCCTTTTTTATTCTACGACTTAGGCTTCTACCAAGGTTGAGAAGGCCTTAAGCACAGATGCACGGTCACTTCGTCGCGATCGTGATAAAGATGCTTTGCTGCGATGCTGAAATCATTCACATCGTTCTCTTTTAAGATCTCTTCCATCGTTGCCAATATGGTCGACACCTCTTTATAGCGAGCCTTCATCGGCAGCTTCAAGTTAAAGATAGCTTCTTTAAACCAACCGTTAATCGCCCATGCTTCCACTAATTCAGCCACACGAGATGGCTTCTCAATCATGTCACACACTAACCAGTTGATATTTTTACGTGGTGGCTCAAAACGGAAGCCATCGGCTTGGTAATGTTTTACCTGGCCCGTTTCCATTAACTTTTCATCCATAGGACCATTATCAACCGCAGCGACAAACATACCACGCCTAACCAATTGATATGTCCAACCGCCAGGACAAGCACCAAGATCCACCGCTCTCATACCACTACTAAGACGAGCCTCTTGCTCCTCTTTCGGTATAAAGTGAATAAATGCCTCATCTAACTTTAACGTTGAACGACTCGGGGCATCTGCAGAGATTTTGAGACGAGGGATCCCCATAAAATAGGGAGAGCTATTGCTGCTTAATGAGAAGCCAACATAAGCCTGACCCGGTGCAACAAAACATACGTGAATTATCGGACGCTTTGGATTCTCTTTCTCTAGTAAATTGCCCGACTTTCTCAACGCCTGCCTTAACGGCACGGTAAACTTGCGACAGAAGTTAGACAGCTCTTTTGCTTCATTGGTATCAGGGGTTTCTACTCGTAACTCACCCGCTTTATGAATATCAGCTAACGCCGCTACGATTGGAGAGATACGATCTTGTTCAGGTAATCCCTTTAATAGTGCTTTTGCGGCAAACATCTGCCTAGCAAAGATCAATGAATCAAGAGTGATCTTCTTTGCTAAGACCTCTGCATCTCCCGCTTGGAAACACTGAAAAATGACATAGGCATCATTGGTGTTTGTCTTTACAAATCCACCAATATCGAGCTCAGCGGCACGCACTTGGATCTCTGCCGCGCAATCTTTCTCATAGCCAGCACGGCAAAATAAAAATAGGTTTATCATTGAATTTCCTGAAGATAACAAATAAAAATAGCGGCCAACAAAACTGCTGCCCGCTATTTTACACTTTTACTGCCCAGTAGGGTACTGCCAGTATATTGTAGTACTGTTTAATCAAGCTCTTTAACTCGGTTTTTCCACACTGCGACCGCTATAAACAACCAACCGAGAAGAAAGCACACACCACCCAGTGGCGTGACAGGGCCAGTCCACTTAGTACCGAGTAAGGCATATAGGTAAAGCGAACCTGAAAACAGCACAATACCCAACATAAAGAGGTAACCAGCCCAATCCAATAAACGAGATTTAAGCCAATGACCAGCAAACGCAACTACAATCAATGCGAAGGTATGGTAGAACTGATATTCGACCCCAAGGTTAAAGATGGCTATCATCTCTGCAGAGGCTACATTCTTAAGCCCGTGCGCACCAAATGCTCCAAGTGCAACTGCCATAAAACCGCTTAACGCTGCCAACAATAAAAAACCACTACGCATTTCGCCTCCTGAGCCTCACCAGCTTTACACTGTGAGTTAGATAAAGTTTACGCTAGCTCTACATTACAACGCCTAAGCGCTATGAGCTTATGAATGACTGTATATGTGAAATAGCTTGAGCTAGGTTAGCCTCAAACGTAGTACCTGACGACTTTCTTGGTTTAAAACTATGATCGCCATCGGTTAACCAGTGCAATTTCACTTTACCCATTACTGGCCAAGTTTCCACTAAACCTTTGTGGCCAAACTTATCGCGCTCGCCTTGAATAACCATAAGCGGTGCTTTGCACTTCTCGATTGGCTCAAGCCGAGGCTCACCACCTTTTAGCGGGATAAAGGGATAACCGAGGCACACAACACCGTCAACTGACAAGCTTTCAGCCAGAATGGCAGACATACGCCCTCCCATCGACTTACCGACGAGGAATATTCTTTGTGGCCTAAAATGCTGCTTTAAGATGCTTAGTTGCAAGGCATAATCTGCTATCAATTTAGGTGCTCGGTCTGGCGGGCGTCGTTTACCATCGATAACATTGGCGCGCATATAGGGGAAATTGAAACGCACAACTTGCACACTCTCTTGAGCTAAGCTACTAGCCAACAAGGCCATAAACTCATGCTGCATATTCGCACCCGCGCCATGAGCCAGAATAATTAATGTATCGCAGTTTTGCTTACCATTAACAGCCAGAGGGGTTAACAGGTATTCATTTGCATCATAGGCTAGCTCGTCTGCACTGAGCTGTTCCACAGCAGTTGAAATCGCGCCATCTAGATAAGCTTGCTTTAATTTATCCGGTAAGGAGCTCACTGCGCGTCTCCTCTTCAAACATATCAAGCATCCACTCTCTAAAAGCTGCAACCTTACCAATGTCAGCATGGTTTTGCTGGCAAACTAAATAATATGCATTTTTACTGACTAGAACCTCAGGGAATGGGCATACCAAACGACCAGCTTTAATATCGGGCCTAGCGAGTACACTGTACCCTAGCGCCACACCTTGCCCGTGAGCAGCAGCTTGTAACACTAAAGAGGAGTGACTAAATATGGGACCTTGATTCACATTAATATCCGTAATCCCACATTGTCTAAACCAAGCTTGCCAATCTTGACGGCTAGAATCATGTAACAAAGTGTGATTTTTAAGATCACTTGGTTTCTCTAATGGCTTAGGACCACTTAACAACATCGGTGAACAAACTGGAATAAGCACCTCATTACGCAGTTTATCAGCTCGCATTCCACTCCAGTTTCCAAGGCCATAATAGATGGCAACATCGACGTCATCAGTCAACGAACCATCCTCATCATCTACAGCTTTAATTCGTACATCAATGTCTGGATTTTTTTCACTAAATTTGGCAAGTCGAGGTACTAACCACTGAATAGCAAAACTTGGTGAAGTCGCTACAGTCAAGGAACCAATGGCACTTCTTGCGAGCAACCTATCGGTCGCATCAGCGAGTTGTGTAAAGATATCTTTGATATCAAGAAAGTAACTTTGTCCCTCTTCTGTTAATAAAAGAGAGCGGTTTTTACGCCTGAATAACTTTAGCCCTAAATATTCTTCAAGCGCCTTAATTTGATGACTCACTGCCGCTTGAGTCACAAACAGTTCCTCCGCCGCCCGCGTAAAGCTCAAATGCCTTGCTGCAGCCTCAAATGCCTTCACAGCATTAAGGGGGGGTAGTCGTCTGGCCATAGTGATCGAGATCCCGTTTTTTAATTAGTTTTTCTAATGGGTATTGTTACATTTTATCGTTTGTAAAGGCCAGTGTTTTTGGTTAAATTTTGCGCCAACGAAATGATACTAGTTGGACAGCCTCTACGACGTAATTGGGGAGTGTCTAACAACCCTAAATTTAAGCCTGGAGGCTATTGAACATGTTAAACCTTAAAACTGTATTTGTTATCGCACTTCTATCAGCTTCTACTACTGTTAGCGCTGATGAAATTACTGTTGATACTACTGACCTTGAAGCAACATTAACTGCTAACTTAGCAGAAAGCATGGATTTAATGCAGGTGCAATTAACTGAAGAGTTAAACACTATGTTGGTTGCTGATGAGCAGCAAGATGAGACAGCAACTAAAACAGTTCAGCTCGCTGACTAATCACTTAGCAAGTATTAATACAGTAGAGACGCTCTCAGGCACTTTAATCCGCTGATTAAAGTCATGCCATAGATGGGAATCCATCTCAGTCTCGTAATCATACCAATTCCATCAAAGAGTTGGTCATTCAGCGGGAATTTAAATCACTTTAGACAAGCAAGTGGGTTTTAGTTAATAGTTATTCTATATCGAAAGCCACATGTGCCGTATTAAGGGATTTAAAACCCACACGCAGTGAGCTTTTCAGGACATTCACTGCTGCGTTGCATTGTCTTAAAAGGGAATAACCATTTCTTCCACAATGCGCCTTGAATTGAAAGCCCTGAGAAAGCTCTGAATTGATCACATCTTTAGTGGAGTTGGTATTAATACATAAAAAAGCCACCTATGAAAGGTGGCTTTTTTGTGTCTATTGAAAAATATTCCACTTTAACACCACAAAAAAAGCGACCCTCGGGTCTAATGCCGATCAGTTAAGGCCAATATGATCGGTTGACCGATCTTTACAATGCTTCAAAATCCAGTACAGACTCTTCTTTGTACTGGATTTTTTATGGAACTTTCTGAAGCTTTAGCGCGTACCTCTATCAACCGACTTACCGAGTTCGACAGCCTTGG
>NZ_JBFRMK010000082.1:0-5337 GCF_041470405.1 Shewanella sp. 10N.286.45.A1 | reverse complement strand
TATACTGATTGGTATAAACGAAAAATCTACAATAATAATCAGCGCATTTACTGAAGTTATCTATTCTATGTGTTTGTTTTATCGAGTGCCAACCTCTGTTTAATGATATTAAATTTAATCCATCTGGATTGAGCGATAAGTAAGCGAGAAATGCGTTTATAGGCCGATGGTGTTAGTTTTTGATATTGAATTGCAATGTAATACCGCGTGAGTTTGTCGAAGTCAGAGGCAATGAAAGGCAAGGCGTTTTTTACCCGGCGATTAAAATCGTCAGGACCTTCATTGGCGGCACGCTTAACGCCCCGGCTTGTAAGCAAGTGACATACAGCCAAATAGGCCTTAACATGCTTATTCTGTGATCGGCCTAAATGCAGTAATCCTGCACTATAGGCAATGGCTAATCCTATGATTGAGAGTGTAATTAACACAAAGAGCGCAACTCTAAGTTGAGTCACTTCACCGAGGAGCTGCTGCAATACATCTTGTTGCTTATCGGTATTGAAACCTAACACCCAAACGCTCCAGAGGTAATCAATACCAGCAAATTGCATCCTTAATTGATTGAAAATATCACTGGTTCGGCTACCTAGATAGCCAAAAGGGCTGTCAAAAAGATAACTCTCGTGGGGATCAAATACCGCATCGAAGCCTTGTTCAATTCGCTCGGGGGCAATCATGGCGGTGGGGTCATATCGTGTCCAACCTTGATTAGGTAACCACACTTCAACCCATGCATGTGCCATATATTGATAGATACTGTAGTAGCCACCAGCCTCATTATATTCGCCGCCTTGATAACCAGAGACTATTCTTGCTGGGAGACCCGTAACCCTTGCCATAAAGGCAAAAGCGCTAGCGTAATGCACACAAAATCCAGACTTATTGTTTAGTAAGAAATCATCAATTTGCTGCTGACCAACTGCTGGTGGGCGTAAAGTGTAGTAATAAGGCTGTTGGTTAAAGTAATCCATCATCGCTTTGAGGCGGCTTTGAGAGTTGGGGTATTGCTGTTTAAATTGCTGCGCTAATAATCGGGTACCAGGGTTACTTTGCTTTGGGAGTGATAAGTTAATATCGAGGGCTTTTCGAGCAATGACAGGGTCCATTTTTTGTTTAGGAAAAGAGGTCACATTATATAGTTTACGCTGGTCGATAGGTCGTTTGGCGAATAATCGGTGATCTGCTAGTACCGTAATATCGGAGTCGGGACTGGTGGCAACATCTAAGCCAAATAGCCACTGTTGAGCACTTGCTTCAGCTATGACAGAGTAGGAGATTGAACCAAGTTTCTCAGCATCATCTAATTGTCTTAAGGTAGCGTGTCGCCAACTGTGCTTGTCAGTTTTTGGCTGTGATAATGCCTGCTCACTGTTTGTTATTGAGCTATTTTGCGACCACTGTTTACCGTCATAATCCTCCATGACTATTGCTCGCCAATACAACGCTGAGTTTTTAGGGCGTTCTCCTTGTTTAAAGGTCGCCCTAAATGCTAGCTCGGCTGAGCGGGTGAGCTCGGTAATATTGGAGAAATTAACTGTACTGGAGAGGCCTGTTGTTGCTCCACCTTGAGCAGGAACTAACCACAGTGGGGGTAGCCGAGGTAGTACCAAAAACAATAGAATGGCGAGGGGAAAGCTTTGAATTACAATTTTAGTGCCTAAATTTGCCGTAAAGCGAAACTGGCCTTTATCATGATGGAGGCTAACCAATACACAGGTATTTATCAGTGTGACAATTAATAAATGTATTGCCGACCATAAGCTTTGTTGTTGAATAAAACTTAATGCTATAAGAAAGTAGCCAACCAGAACGACTATATGCACGTCTCGGCGACTACGCATCTCTATGTATTTAAGTGCATAACCTAGCACCAGTAAGTTTATTAATGCATTCAAAGCGCCAATTTGACTGACAACCATAGTTAATGTCATCGCTGACGCAAGGGCGAGTACAGTGATTAACCATCGCGGTGGTTTAGCAACTTTACCAATGTAAATACCAAGGCGCCATATGATACAGATGGAGCAAATCGCTAAAGACCATAGGGTGGTCTGCTCATAGAGTGGACTGATAATGGCGATATTAGTCAGTAACAACCACATTAAAGTTTGGCGAGATAAATTAAACTTATTACTCGTCTGTGGATTAGCTGATTTGATTCTAGGCATGATGCATGCCCTGTTGCTGGTGATAAAGTGCTATTTGAGTTTGTACGTTAATTCTGTGTTGCTCACCATGATTGGGAGCAACCGTCACTGCTGGCAACTTTAAACCGAAAATCTGCTGCTTTGAAGATAATTGCTCGACTTGCCATGATAGTTGACTGAGGTTGACCTCTAAATTGTAATCGTTATTGTCTAAGGTTATCCATAAAGGGTCGCCATGTGGCTGTTGAAACTCCTTGGTTAGCATACCGCGCCCTTGCGCTAACTGTTTCCATGCTATTTGTTTAAGCGATTCGCCCTCGACGTATTGTTTTAGACCGCTAAATTCGTCGACCCCAGAAACGAATTTGCCAGCAGAGTCGATGTTATTGTCGGTATCAATGTTTGTAAGTGCTAAGTTAGCTTTGATTGGCTTAGCAAAAACTATCTGCTCTATGTTTAAGTCGACATGAGACCAAACTCTGCATATACCGAGTGGGAAACGAGATTCAACTTTTATTCGACCAGGTCTAAGACAGCCGCGCACTGGTGCGTTAATTCCTAAACTCGATTCACCTGTTTCAGCACTTACTTTTTTTATAATCTCAACCTGTTGGCCTGCAAAGCTAAGATAAATTTCAAATGCCTCGTTAGGGCATGAGTGAAGTATAGGAACATAGCAAAGCTGACCAGCAAAGGTATCTGGCACACTTGTTAAGCGGGTTAATGACAGTCCAGCGAGGTTCTTATAGCTATAGATAATACAGGTATTAAATACGCTGAAGAGCAGAAAGCTTAGCCCCATTACGAGGTTGTTCTGATAATTAGTACCAAACACAAATAAAATGACAACAAGTAATAACCAGCTAAAGCCAAATCCGGTTGGCAAAATAAATATGCTTTTATGGCTTAAGGTTATATTGCTAGATGCAGGGATCCTCCGTGATAACCAACGGCCAAAACTTTTTCTAAGCCTTTGTTTTATTCCTTGTTCACCTTTCATCTATGCCTCTGAACTGACCTTCTGTTTTAAAGTGAGTGAATAGTTTAAAGGATTGGATTAACCCGATTGAGAATGATGTTAGAGATAACCGGGCTCTGTTGGTTAGTTGAGCGACTCATTCTATGCTCTGCTACAAGTGGAAATATGGTTTGTACATCTTCAGGAACAACGTATTGTCTTCCTTGAACCATCGCCCAAGATTTCGCCGCTTTTAAAATGGCTTTACTGGCTCGCGGTGATAAACCAATTGCTTCGTCTGTCTCTCTTGAGGCTTTAACTAGAGCGAGTATGTATTTTAACAGTGCCTCAGAAGCACTTATTTGATTAACTTGTTGCTGAAGTTCCTTGAGTGAATGGGCATTTAGGCATTGTGGAAGGGGCTCGATTCTAGTTTGTTTATCTTGGTCCTTTAACATTGCCATCTCAGCTTGTGGGCTTGGATAACCAATCGATAGTTTCATCATAAATCTGTCTAGCTGAGACTCTGGTAGTGGAAAGGTGCCTGATTGTTCACTTGGATTTTGAGTGGCAATAACAAAAAAGGGGCTAGGTAATACGTAAGTCTCACCGTCTACGGTGATCTGCTTTTCTGCCATCGCTTCGAGTAGAGAACTTTGAGTCTTAGGGCTAGCACGGTTAATCTCATCGGCTAAGATCATCTGTTTGAATATGGGGCCGGGATGAAATACAAACTTAGCCTGTTGTTTGTTAAAAATGGTCACTCCTAAGATATCAGCTGGTAACATATCACTGGTAAATTGAATACGTTGATAGCTTAAACTCATACTCTGCGCCATGGCCTGTGACAGGCTAGTTTTGCCCATTCCAGGTTGATCTTCTATCAGCAGGTGCCCCTCTGCAAAAATACAAGTGAGTGCAAGTTTAATTTGATGTTGTTTCCCGAGTAAAACTTGTTCTAGTTGTTTGACCAAAATTGCGATATTTTCGTTGGGCATACAGCTCCCTTAATGGGTTGTTTTACACAGAGTTAACTGGTGTTAATTAACTGTGGGGTTTTGAAAAGGTGATAACTAACTATGGCGGAAAGCACTGGTTGTTTCCAGCTTTTATGGTGGCTATTAATAATAGGCGTCGTAAAAGTATAAAACTTAAATGAAAGGAAGCCTTTACTGAGTGAAAGCTGTAGATAATAATTATTAGGGCAATGAATTGTTTATTGCGGTCAACTTTGGGCTGAGGTTAATACTTTCCTTCACCTGTATAAACTTTGCTTTAAACAGAAAGCCTTGAACAAGGTCGACGCCAATCCCTTGAGCAAAGTGCAGCTGCTCTTCGGTCTCAATACCTTCTAACACCGTTAGTTTATTAGTGTTGTGTGCAAAACTTATAAGCGCCTTGATCAGGTGTAAATACTCGGGTTTCTGCGCTGTTTCCAACCAATATTTGTCAAATTTAAGGCAACTAACTTTACTCATTAAATCAACCGAAAGCATCGAGTGGGGTGCACCTATATCGTCTAAGCCAACGGGTATGTTGGCCCGCACTAATTTTTCTATAAAACTTGTCGCCAAATGTGCATCATTAATACAGGTGTTCTCTATAATTTCAACGTAGATATCCTGCCTTTCTTTTAGTAGCAGTAGCATATCTGCGCTATCGTATTCTATTGCGTGGGGGTCAATATTGACGAATAGTTTACCATTCGTGGGAGCATGTAAAATTTGAAATGATTTGGCTTTCATCTCAACACTATTGAGTAGTTTTTGATGAGCATGTAGCTCTTCAAAAACAATATTAGGGGCGATGGCTAAACCATTAAGATTATAAAACCGTGACAGTGCTTCGTAGCCATAGATAGCTTTTGTGTGAGGGTTAAGTAGCGGTTGATATTCTGCAGTTAATCGAAGACCTGTTAGATCTAGCATAGCTGTTTTATTTTTCTGTGTAATGATAATTATTTACATTAACATAAAAGTAGTAAGATAAAACAATCAAAGCCGTTAAGCGCTTTATTAATAGCCATTGTGATTAAAAATCATCTTGAACCCTATGAATTTGCGCGTTTCTTTACTGTTTGCGCCTTAAACACCGCCGATAGTCGCGATGTCTAGAATCTTGCAACAATGATTTTTTATACCAATTAATACCAATTGCATTAAAAGTTTGACCATTCAGCGGGAATTCAAAACGCTGTAGGAAAGTAGTGGGATTTGAGCTAATAGTTATTCT
>NZ_JBFRMK010000081.1:0-33541 GCF_041470405.1 Shewanella sp. 10N.286.45.A1 | reverse complement strand
AGTGAACGGCATTACGCTATGGGTGGGTTACTTGCGATTCTTGACCCACATAACACCCGCTGCAATAACGACTAATAATGCCAGAGCAGGAGCTAGATCCATAAAATGATGGAATAAGCCAATGCCACCATGGCCTTCATGTGCAAATGCTAGCGTTGGAGTGAGTAAAGCTGTAGCAAGTATTAGAAACCTACTCATATTGATGTCCCTTTGTTTAACGGCTGAATCATATCACTTTTACATTAATGCTAGGTAAAGTGCTTCCTATTTAACTAGCCTAAAATCAAACAAAGTGAGTGAACTTGATGTCGATCAATCCAGGGGTTCTTTCACTTATTAGATCTAGCTTTACATGATTTAGATCACATCTGTATAGAAAACTATGACAAATAGTCTCACTTCTCGTCAATCCAGTGAGCTTGAATAGCTTCCAAAACCCGTTCATTACAATGGTTAGGATCATCATCAAAGGCGCCGAGTTTCATCACCCACTCACAAAGATCAGTAAAGCCAAAAATCTCAGGGTTAATATCTGGATACGTTTCTAAAAGCTCTAATGCAATGTCTTGCGAATCAATCCATTTTAGTCCCATGCTGATCCCCTTCAATGCTAAGTAATTTGAGTATAAACCAATTCTAGTACCGGCAAGATAGCTTGAGTGGAATTGCTGAAATTATTGCAAAAAAAACCAGTAGGTTCACTACTGGTTTAATTCTGAAACTGACGGTCTAGTGACCTTCGCTAACCATGTTTATGGTGTACTTTGGTATTTCGACGACTAAATCACTATCTGGGACTTTTGCTTGGCAAGACAAGCGACTTTCGGGTTCGAGTCCCCACGCTTTATCTAACATGTCGTCTTCGAGCTCGTCACTCTCTTCTAGCTCATCGAACCCTTCACGCACGATGCAATGACAAGTCGTACATGCACAAGATTTTTCACAAGCATGTTCAATCAAAATACCGTTGCGCAGTGCAACATCTAATACCGTTTCGCCTTCAGTGGCTTCGACAACTGCGCCATCGGGACATAAATCTTCGTGAGGTAAAAAAACTATTTGTGGCATATTGAAACCTATATATTGTCAACTGACTGGCCTTTAAGCGCCAGTTTAATTGAATTATCCATACGCTTGGCAGCAAAGTCCTGCGTCGCGGTATCTAATGCTTCGATTGCTTTTTCGATAGCATCTGTATCTTGTTCGCCTGCAAGCTGCGCTAGCGACGCCATCGCGCCTTGAATGCCATTAAGCTCATCAGTCGTCAGCAATTGACCATCTTTGTTCAACGCTGCGCTCAATGACTCTAGCACCCTTGCTGCTTCGACTTGCTTCTCGGCTAACATACGACGAGAGATATCCTCTTTCGCATTCGCCATAGAATCTTTAAGCATGCTTCCAATTTCAACATCTGATAAACCAAATGATGGTTTAACCTGAATGGTTGTTTTAACGCCGGTCGACTTTTCCATTGCGGTCACACTTAACAGCCCATCAGCATCAACCTGGAAGGTCACTCGAATATGTGCAGCGCCTGCCGCTAACGGTGGGATCCCTTTAAGCGTAAACCTAGCAAGTGACCGACAATCAGCAACGAGTTCTCGTTCACCTTGTACGACATGGAATGCCATAGCCGTTTGACCATCTTTAAAAGTGGTAAACTCTTGGGCCCGAGCAACTGGAATAGTGGTGTTACGAGCAACCACTTTTTCTACTAAACCGCCCATGGTTTCAATACCTAAAGAAAGCGGAATAACGTCAAGCAAGAGTAAATCGGACTCAGGCTTATTACCAACCAAAATATCAGCTTGAATTGCGGCACCAATTGCAACAACTCGATCTGGATCGATTGATGTTAGCGGAGTTTTACCAAAGAAGTTAGCCACCTCTTCTCGTACTAACGGTACGCGAGTTGAGCCGCCAACCATCACAGTTTCTATCACTTCATCGCTGCTTACACCTGCATCACGTAATGCGCGACGACAACTAGAGACTGTCTTCTTAACTAATTTACTGATCATGTCATCAAACGTTGTACGAGAAACATTGAGGGATAAGTCATTCCCGTTGTCATCTGTAACAGTTGCAGTTGTACTGTCACCATCGGTTAATGCTTCTTTCACCTTACGCGCTTCGATAAGTAGCTTACGGCTTAAGCCCGCACTCACCTCAGCTAATGACCATTGCTGTTGGAAGTAGGCTTGTAGCATATGGTCGAAATCATCACCACCGAGCGCAGAGTCACCGCCAGTCGCTAGCACTTCGAATACACCTTTGTTGAGGCGTAAAATTGAGATATCGAATGTACCACCACCGAGATCGTAAACGGCGATAACTCCCTCTTGACCAGAATCGAGTCCGTAAGCGATTGCAGCAGCTGTGGGTTCATTAAGTAATCTAAGTACTTTTACACCAACAAGCGCCGCAGCATCTTTAGTGCCTTGACGCTGTGCATCATCGAAATATGCAGGCACTGTAATAACGACGCCTTCTAGCGTGCCGCCTAATGTCGATTCGGCACGCTCAACCAGCGGCTTAAGAATATCTGCAGAGACTTGAACCGGGTTTACTTTGCCTTTAGGGGTAATAAAAATAGGTAAACCATTGTCGCTGGCTTCAAAGGCATATGGCAGTGACTGAGTGCCAGACTGAATATCTTCTAGGCTGCGGCCCATGAAGCGTTTTACTGAAACGATAGTATTTTGTGGATCTTGCGCAGAAAAAGCTTCAGCTTCACGTCCAACAAATACGCGATCTTGGGTATAACGAACAACTGAAGGCAAAGAGTGATGTTCACTTTCATCGGGTAATGTATTTGCAACGCCACTTCTGACAGCTGCAACGAGAGAGTTAGTCGTACCTAAATCGATACCCACTGCCAATCGGTGTTGGTGTGGAGCTGCAGCTTGTCCGGGCTCTGCTATCTGCAAAAGTGCCATATATATCCAACTTAAAAAAATGTTGGCTCAAGCATATTGAGCCAACAGAATTATAAAATAACAACAAGCTGCTTAAGCTAGAAGCGCATCTTCTACTCGTGCTAACTCATCTTGTAATTTCGCCATAAACTTAAGTTTACGAATTTGGTCAGCCGCCTGCAAATGATCGGATGCTAAATCACTTTCCAACTGCACTTTGAGCACGGATGTGATCTGCTTAGCAAACGTATCAAACGAATCATAAAGCGCTTCAATCTCCGCATCTGGATCATTGCTATCGCTAATCTCTTCAAGCGATTCACGCCATTCCATCTGCTGCATCAAAAACTGTGTATCTTTTAGCGTAGTAGACTCGTGACTTAGCTCGATTCCCTTAAGGGCAAGCAAATGTTCAGCGCGTTGGATCGGGTTTTTCAATGTTTGATAGGCGTCATTGATTTGCGCAGTACGTTGCACTGACAATCGTTTATCTTGTTCGCTTGCATTAGCAAACTTGTCGGGATGAACCGCCCTTTGCAGTTCGCGGTAGCGTTCTGCAAGAATGGCGGTATCGACATCATAGGAAGGAGATAAACTAAACAGCTCAAAATAATTCATAGTTTAACTTTCAAAGCTTATACGGTAAAACTCTCACCGCAACCACATTCGCCTTTCGCATTAGGGTTGTTAAATTGGAAACCTTCGTTAAGGCCTTCTTTAACGAAGTCCAACTCAATCCCTTGAAGATAGACAAGACTTTTTGCATCGATGATGATCTTTACACCATCAACGTCATATAGTTCGTCATCGTCATTTAAGTCATCAACAAATTCAAGTACGTATGCCATGCCTGAACAGCCTGATGTTCTTAACCCTAAACGCAGACCTAAACCTTTGCCGCGGCTCACTAAAAAGCTTTTAACGCGTTCTGCCGCAGCGGGAGTGATACTAATTGCCATCTTAACTCCAGGTATTACTTCGATTGCTTAGTTTTATACTCATCCAGAGCAGCTTTAATGGCATCTTCAGCCAAAATCGAACAATGAATTTTAACCGGTGGAAGTGCTAGTTCTTCAGCGATATCGGTGTTTTTAATCGCACCCGCTTCTTCAACTGTTTTGCCTTTTACCCACTCTGTGACTAATGAGCTTGATGCAATTGCACTACCACAGCCATATGTTTTGAATTTAGCGTCTTCGATAATACCGTTATCATCGATACGCAGTTGAAGCTTCATTACGTCACCACAAGCTGGTGCGCCAACCATCCCAGTTACCACTGAAGAATCGTTCTTATCAAATGAACCAACGTTACGTGGGTTCTCATAATGGTCGATTACTTTTTCGCTATAAGCCATGATACTACTCCAATTTATCTATTCGTTATTATTGTTAAGGTTAGTGATGTGCCCACTGGACTGAATCCAGATCAATACCGTCTTTGAACATTTCCCAAAGCGGAGACATTTCCCTTAAATTACCAATAGATTCTGTAATTGTTTCTATTGCATGCTCGATTTCTTCGTCTGTCGTAAAACGACCAATTGAGAATCGAATTGAGCTATGTGCCATCTCATCATTTAAGCCAAGTGCACGAAGAACGTAGCTAGGCTCAAGACTTGCTGAAGTACACGCAGAACCCGATGAAACAGCGAGATCTTTAAGTGCCATCATCAAAGACTCACCTTCAACGAAGTTAAAGCTGACATTTAAGCTACCGCAATGTCTTTGCTCCATATCGCCATTGATGTAAGTTTCTTCAATGTGATTAATACCATTCCATAACTTGTCACGTAGACGGCGAATACGCTCGTTATCTGACTCCATATCCGTTTTGGCAATCGCTGCAGCTTCACCGAAGCCGACAATCTGATGAGTAGCCAAAGTACCACTACGCATACCACGCTCATGTCCACCACCGTGCATTGCTGCTTCTAGGCGAATACGCGGTTTACGGCTCACATATAATGCGCCAATACCTTTAGGGCCATACATTTTGTGAGCAGAAATAGACATCAAATCTACTTTGGTCTTCTGCACATCAATTGGCATTTTGCCTACGCTTTGCGCCGCATCGACATGGAATACAATTTTACGTGAACGACAAAGTTCGCCAATTGCATCGATATCTTGGATAACGCCAATTTCGTTATTAACCTGCATAATGCTGACCAGCAAAGTATCTTCGCGCATTGCAGCTTCAATCATTGCAACTGGGATAAGACCGCTAGCTTCAGGTTGAAGGTAAGTCACTTCATAACCTTCACGCTCTAGCTGACGACAAGTGTCTAAAACAGCCTTATGTTCAGTCTTGCTAGTGATAATATGCTTGCCCTTCTTCTGATAGAAGTGAGCAACACCTTTAATCGCAAGGTTGTCAGACTCGGTAGCACCAGAGGTGAAAACGATTTCACGCGGATCGGCATTGATAAGTTCTGCGATCTGGTTACGAGCAATATCAACAGCTTCTTCAGCTTGCCAGCCGTAACGGTGAGAACGAGACGCTGGATTACCAAAAATGCCGTCCATAGTCATACACTGCATCATTTTTTCTGCAACACGAGGGTCAACTGGCGTCGTCGCAGCATAATCTAAATAGATAGGTAGCTTCATCACACACTCCGTACTTTGTGGCAGCCATAGTGCTACCACTTACAACGTACAAAAAAATTATTTTTATGTTAATAACAGAGACGGCTAAATGCTGATTCTCTGTTCCTGCTGCAATTTATCTTGTTTTACAGAGATAAATTGCACATCTCTCTTTCGCATTAATCCGGCAAGCGAAATGCCGTTTAAAAAATCAGAAATCTGTGAACTCAGGTCGCCCCATAAAGAATGAGTCAGGCATCGCGTTCCGCTCTGACAATTCCCCTGCCCTTGGCAGCGTGTGGCATCAACTGATTCATCAACGGCTCGTACAACCATACCGACAGAAATTTCGCATGCATCTGTGCCTAAGCGATATCCGCCACCTGGGCCACGGACACTCGATACAAGACCATTTTTTCTTAGCTTTGCGAAAAGTTGTTCTAGGTAAGATAGAGAGATCCCTTGGCGCTCTGAAATGTCGGCTAATGGCACGGGACCATCAGTTGAGTGCATTGCAACATCTAGCATTGCAGTGACTGCATATCGACCTTTTGATGTAAGTTTCATTGCTACTACGTCTCCCAAAAAAGCATAGGCTAATTTCATCATACCCGAGTAATTTAGTCAAGTATTTAACCTAGTGGTTTGGTCAAGTATTATAAGGATCATGGCAGGAATTAAATACCCCGTCATTTTGCTGGGGTATTTAACCTGTTTATTAGGCAAGATTCAATGCCATTTATTAAAAATGGCGCACATAAAGCTAGATAATGGGATCAAACTCATCTAATGACTTCTGGCGCTTCTGTGCCGCGGCCAATTCAGCCTCACTAAACTCGTCAACTTCTAGCTCAGGGAGCTTCTCTGTGCAGACGCTACCGCCCAAAGTTTGTACTGCTTGACAAACTTCTTGCACTTTCGAATCCATTAAATGCATGTGATCTAACATTTGTCCGATCGCATTAGCAACAGGATCCGGGTTATCAGGCGCAACAGCGTAAGCATCAAAGCCATATTTTTTCGCCATCTCAGTACGTCGGTCGGTCTGCTCTTTAGATTGCTCTGTAGGACTAGCAACTGCACGACCAGGGATCCCGACCACAGTGGTATCAACAGGCACATCTTTGACAACCACCGAGTTAGAGCCAACACGTGCTCCATCATGCATGGTTATAGGACCAAGGATCTTTGCCCCCGCACCAATAACAACGTTATTGCCAAGCGTAGGGTGACGCTTTCCGGACTGCCATGTAGTACCACCGAGAGTGACTCCATGATAAAGTGTGCAATCATTGCCGATTTCAGCCGTTTCACCAATGACCACGCCCATACCATGGTCAATAAAAAAACGATCGCCAATCGTGGCTCCGGGATGGATTTCAACTCCAGTTAACCAGCGAGAAAATGTCGATAAACATCGCGACGTCAGTCGCCATTTACGTACCCAAAGCTTATTACTGATCCTGTGGATCCATATTGCTTGCATCCCTGGGTAATTGAACAGAATTTCAATTGTCCCATTCGCAGCGGGGTCTCTATGGTAAATAGACGCTATATCATCTTTTAGTCTCGCGATAACACCCATGCTAACTACTTCCCTTTACTTATCGTTACTGTCTTTTTTGGCGACAATCTTATCGACCGAAGTCAAAATTCCACGCAAGATATTCATCTCTTGACGCTCAATTCGAGCTCGGCTAAACAGTCGTCGTAACTTAGTCATTACCTGTCCCGGATGCTGTTTAACAATAAAATTGGTCGAAAGCAGCGTATTCTCCATATGCTCGAAGAAATTTTCACGCTCTTTTGAAAACGGATATTCATTATCCGGCTCAACAAAGCCTTCAGGCTTATTACTTTCAAACTCTTTTTGCACCTGAGCAAGATGTGCAACCCGTGCTTCATAACAGATGATTTGCACTGCTTGTGCTAAGTTAAGCGAGGTGTATTCAGGATTCGCTGGAATGGCGACATGGTAATCACAACGCTGCAGCTCTTCGTTAGTTAAGCCATTATTTTCTCGACCAAATACAATCGCTACCGGCCCTGTAAGCGCAGATTCAACTAGTTTTTCACCGGCTTCTCTAGGCTCTAACATTGGCCAATCTAGGGTACGACTGCGAGCGCTAGTTGCAATCACTAAACTACAATCAGCAATAGCTTCTTCAACAGAATCAACAGTAACAGCATGTTTTAATATATCTGAAGCCCCGGCCGCTAACGCCACTGAGTGACCATCTGGAGCAACCTTTGGCTCCGCCAAATATAGAGAAGATAACCCCATGGTTTTCATTGCACGGGCAGTGGAACCTATATTGCCAGGGTGAGATGTACCGACAAGAACGACGCGAATATTGCTGAGCATGAAATTACTTAATTTATATGAGTGAACACTTGAAAATATGTTACCACACAGCAGCAATTTTTACGTACACAAAAATCAGCATTTGATATAACCGAAAAAATGCGTATAATTCGGCTCCGATAATTTATATATCTGTTCTTTTACATCCAGGGGATTTGCAATGCTTCCAATGCATACTATTGCTGTGCGCGCCGCTCGCGCTGCCGGCCAAACAATTATACGTGCTTATGCAGAATTAGACCGTATTGAAGTAACTTCAAAAGGGACTAATGACTTCGTAACTAACGTAGATAAAGAAGCAGAAGCTGCAATTACCTACCAGATCCGTAAAGCTTACCCAGATCACACTATCATAGGTGAAGAGACAGGTGAGAACAAAGGCACGAGCAAAGATTACGTCTGGATCATTGACCCACTGGATGGCACTAATAACTTCGTAAGAGGTATTCCCCACTTTGCTGTATCTATCGCGATGCAGTTTAAAGGCAAAACAGAAGTTGCTGTTGTTTATGACCCAATCCGTGATGAGCTATTTTCAGCTGTTCGTGGTAAAGGTGCTAAATTAAATGACTTCCGTATCCGTGTTAAGTCTTCTAATGATTTAAGTGACAACATCATCGCCACAGGATTCCCATTCAAGGCGAAGCAACACACAGAAACTTACATGAAGCTTTTTGCCTCAACATTCACCCAATGTGCAGATCTTCGTCGTGCAGGTTCTGCAGCACTCGATCTTGCTTACCTTGCTGCTGGCCGAGTTGATGGTTTCTTTGAAATTGGTCTTAAGCCTTGGGATATCGCTGCGGGTGATTTGATCGTCCGTGAAGCTGGCGGTACTGTAACTGACTTTACTGGTAACCATAACTACCTGACTTCAGGTAACATTGTTGCTGGTTCACCAAAAACAACCACTGCACTGGTTAAGTCATTCCGCCCATTATTGAGCGAAGCACTTAAACGCTAGTAATCACTGCACATCTAGAGCAATCTAGATGAAGTGTTAAAAGCCGCCTTGTTTGGCGGCTTTTTTGTGTCTATCGCAATAAGACTATATAACTCGCTTGTTCTGTACAGAAACTAGTCTTACAAAATGCTGATTTCGCTAAATAAAACACGCAACTGTGAAAAGCATCACATCCCTCATGTCGCATTTTTAGCAATTACTGGTACTCTTTATTAAACGACTGCATTAGGGAACAACATGGATAAAATGTATCGAAAATACGGTATTACCAGTATTAAAGCCGTTGAACATTTAGTATTGATTATTATTGCAATTGCTACGATTGTCGCAATTGGCCAAGAGATAGTTCATATTTTTAAAGCTGGTGAAGTCGCTCTCGCGGATTTACTACTATTGTTTATCTATTTAGAAGTGTTGGCAATGGTGTCTCACTACGCTGAGTCTGGTAAGTTACCTATTAGGATGCCGCTCTATATTGCTATTGTTGCATTAGCTCGCTATCTCATTCTAGATATGAAAGCGATGGATGATTGGCGAATAGCTGCTATCTCTTTCTCCACACTTATTCTGGCGTCCACCGTGATTGTGATCCGCTGGGGACAATTAAAGTTACCTTATCCTCGTCCTAAGGAAGATGATTAGTTATCTTCTTGGACTTCCAATAAAAAATGCTCAAAGCTTTTGCTTTGAGCATTTTTTTTATATTCACACTTTCGCTCAAGTTTAAAAAATTAGTGACTACAAATACGATCTGCAGCAGTTGCTATGCCCGCTTCTGAATGAATAAACTTACCCTTTTTTTCTAAAAAAGCGATGAGTGCATCCGCATCCATTTCTTGAGCTGAACAAGTATGGTAGTGAGCCTCGGCGCCAAACTTAGCATGCATTAGCTCTTTAAGTGCTTGCGGCGTTAACGACTCGCCATGTTCAAGCATCATTTCCATCACTTGATGACCGTGTATTGACTCTGACATATTTCCTCGATATCTAAGCTGTATCTATTAAGCATCTTTATACTAAAAACTGATACGGTAAACTTTGATCTAAGCAGCAATGTTCAACTCTTTGCCTAACAAGAGCTACAAAAATGCTAAAATAAGTGCTGGTATTTCTTTTGGGTCATGATAATAGCAGAGCTTTCATTGAGTATCGCTATCGACTCGATACAAAAACGCCAGTCGTCTGACTGGCGCTTGAATTCGAGAAAAAGTTCAGGTTACAGTTCGCCTTTTAATAACTCGGGTTCAACTAACACGCTATCATTGTCATCTGAGATCCAAATTTGCCCTTCACAGATATTGATCTGTAAAGCCATATTCTTACCGACGAGCAGCCCCATTGCTTTAACTGCGTCTTCTGGAATATTAATTACCGTTAAATTGTCATAACGCTCAAATGCTGCTTCGTTTTGCTTCCACCATATTGGTACGCTTCTGCCACCGTAGGTGATAAGTAAAACCTGTTTTGAGCGACCACAAGCCTTGCGTAACCACTTTTCATCACTTTGACCAAACTCTACCCACAGATCAATTTCACCAGATAAAGTCTTATCCCAAAGCTCTGGTTCATCTTCAACACACATGCCTTTACTAAAAGCGAGTGATTCGCTGGCATTCATCGCGAAAGCAAGTAATCTCACCATCATGCGTTCGTCAGTCTCTGACGGGTGTTGCGCAAGTGTAAGCTGATGATCGTTATAGTAGCCGCGATCCATATCGGCAATTTGAATAGAGACTTTGAATACTGTTGCTTTTAAGGCCATGAGAGTTTTCGACAAGGTATTTGCGGCTAAGTGTACCCTATATTGAGTAACAGGGGGCTAAAGATAACAGCGCTTTAGCCTTAAACTGAAAATTTAATTATCAGAATAGAATAACCGTTAAATAGCGCCCATTATAAAACGCCTTGCTTGCGGAAATAATACAGATAATCGATCAATTTCATCCACTTCTGCATATACCAAGCAGTGTTCTCCGCCATCCAGTGCTTGCTTAAGTTCTTTATCATTAACGACCACACTTCTAGCGGCGTCTCGACGAAGCAGTTCATTAAGCGTATGGGGCAACGCTATGCTGCTAAAAATAGTGTCTAACTTTTGTAAATATGGCATCGCAGCAATTGGAAGTAACTCCGCATCTATTTCAGTATCTAGCAGTACCAGCTCCCCTTTGACCTTAGAAAGCGAAAAACTATCTTGATAATGGTTCGGAGTATCAGCATCAAAGCGAGACTGGTTAAGCTTAAAAAAACGTTCCCAAAATACTCGTCTTTCTTTGAACACAGGTAACCTTTGCTGAACATCGTTGCGGCGCTCGGCGATAAAGTCAAATAGCGGTGTAATGGATTGTGGTAACCATGATTCAAGCCGAGATCTTAGCTCTCGAGCAAAAACAGGTGCAGCGCCAGCGGTACTAATTGCTATCTGTAAACGACCTCGATCAATAATTGACGGGGTTATAAACCGACAGAAGTCAGGGTTATCGACAACATTGACCCAAATATTGCGTTGCTGCGCTAATGTTGCTAGCTGTTCATTCAGTGTCTTATCTGCAGTCGCCAAATAGACTAAGTCCCAGCCATAAACATCCTCAGAACTAACTTCGCGCTCCTCAAGGCTAATGCGCCCCTTATGCTGATATGCGAGCACTTCATTGCTGCAATCTCTTGCAATCACATGAATTTCTGCATCAGTTCGGCTCAATAGCTCAAGTTTGCGGCTAGCCACATCCCCAGCGCCAACAATGAGTACTTTCAAAGATTGGGTATCGACAAACAACGGAAAATACTGCATTTAACGAACGTACCTCAGAGGGGCTAATATGTTTTATGTAAGGGTTAATCTTTATCAATTGGCAATTGTCTCTCAAGCCAAGCTTTATAACCACCCGCTACTGAGACAACTTCGGAATATCCCATAACTTGTAGGTTTAAAGCTGCCATTGCGGACCGGTAACCACCTCCGCAATATAATGCCAGAGGCATCGCTTTATCAGGAAATCGAGTTTCAATATCTCTTTCGATAATGCCCTTTCCTAAATGGTGGGCATTAGGTAGATGGCCTTTATTCCACTCATGATCTTCACGAACATCAATAAGTGTATATTTTTGATCCCCTTGGTATTGCTCAACCGTGATTTCTTTAATCTGAGGAAGAATACTCTCAACTAAGGCTAAAAATGCGGGGTTATGTTTCATCAGCTGTATTTCTCACTTCTTTCTGCACTACAATTCCAACAAAGCTCGAAACTTGCTTCGTTAACTTCATGGCAGTTAACGCATTTCCATTGCGGCCTCTCAGCATTAATAGAAGCCATCTGGGTTTTAGCATTAACGTAGTCAACTTCAGCAACCCATAGCTCGACATTTTGGATCCCAGTGGGTAATTCACCGACACCACCTAAAAGCGCCTCTCCTTTCACTTCCACCGCTATGCCACTTGATTCAAGCATACCTTTCCAAGTGTGGGCTTCTAATAAGTTTCCAGCTGCAAGTAACCGCATTTTATCATCCATGTTATTTCCTACTGCAATTGCTCTATTGGCAAGCTCTAATAACTACTACGGCTAATGATATCCAGATTACAGATTATAATTATCCTGTTTTAGCTATTTTAGACCGTCATAAAATAGCCTTCCATGCTACTGCTAAAACAATATCACTGTCGAGCGCTGTTTTGAGCTTTAATACAAATCACCACAATCGGCTAGATTACCAAGCAATATCAACTCATAAAGGATAAACATCCAGCACAAAAAACAAAAAGGCCACCTATATAAGGTGGCCTTTAGCACTAATAACAGTACTTTATGGCATCAAAGTATCTTGATCTGCGCCCTCTTTTTCAATCTCTACTGGCATCATGTGTTCACGATTGATCCCAAGTTTAATCGCTAAGAAACTTGCGACATAGATTGATGAGAACGTACCCACGAAAATACCCATAAGCAGAGCAGTCGCAAAGCCATGGATCATAGTGCCCCCCTTCAGGAACAAGGCTACAACAACGACAAGCGTGGTACCTGTAGTAATAATCGTTCGACTCATCGTCTGAGTGATTGAGGTATTGACGACGTCTTCTGGGCTACCTTTACGTAACTTGAGGAAGTTTTCACGAATACGGTCAAACACAACAATGGTATCGTTGAGTGAGTAACCGACAACGGTTAACAAACCAGCTAATACAGTCAAGTCAAACTCTAGTTGGAATATTGAAAATACCCCAAGCGTAATGATAACGTCATGAGCCAGCGCCGCTACAGAACCTAATGCTAGGCGCCATTCGAAGCGGAAAGAGACATATATAAGAATACATATCAACGCCACTAGAACTGCTAAACCACCTTGCTCTGCAAGTTCTTTACCGACTTGAGGACCAACAAACTCAACGCGCTTTTGAATAACAGCTGGGTCGAGTTGAGTTACGCCTTCCATCACATGAGCAACTTGAGTGTCACTTTTTACGCCTTCCTTAACTGGTAGTCGGATAAGTATGTCGCGGCTTGAACCGAAGTTCTGCACCACGGCACCGTCCGTTTCTTCCGTAGAAAGTCCTTCACGGATAGCCATTAAATTAGCTGGGTTAGAAAACTCAAGCTCAACAACCGTACCACCGGTGAAGTCCAAGCCCCAATTAATACCTTTGGTTGCTAAAGACCCAAGCGAGCCCAGCACTAATATCGCAGAAAGGATACTAATAGGTACAGCATGGCGCAGGAAGTTGATAGAGCCTTTGATATTTAAAATCTGAAACATTTCAACTTCCCCTTAGATAGACAGTTTCTTCACGCGCTTACCACCCCAGATCGCGTTCACAATAGAACGAGTTCCAACAATAGAGGTAAACATCGACGTGGCGATACCGATCATTAAGGTAACCGCAAAGCCTTTAACAGCACCCGTACCAACCGCAAATAATATTAGTGCAGTCATAAAGGTAGTAATGTTGGCATCGGCAATGGTTGAAAACGCATTACCATAACCTTCATGAATAGCTTGCTGGACGCTGCGGCCATTACGTAACTCTTCACGAATACGTTCGTAAATAAGCACGTTACCATCAACCGCCATACCAACAGTCAGCACCATACCTGCGATACCTGGCAGGGTTAAAACAGCGCCTGGGATCATCGACATAACACCCACAACCATCACTAGGTTAGCTGTTAATGCAAGGTTAGCGATAAGACCAAAACCACGGTAGTAAACCAACATGAAGAGAAGCACGACTGCCATTCCCCATATCATTGCTTGCATACCGTTTTCGATATTTTCAGCACCTAGGCTTGGACCAATAGTACGCTCTTCAACAATATATACTGGCGCAATCAAGGCACCAGCACGCAGTAGCAACGCAAGGTTTTGTGATTCAGCATGACCAAGACCAGTGATGACGAAGTTACGACCAAGACGAGCTTGAATCGTGGCAACTGAAATTACTTCTTCAATCTTCTTCATTTTAACGCTGCCATCAGCGTTCTTCTCACCAGTATCTTTATACTCAATGAATAAAGTCGCCATAGGGTTACCTATGTTGTCTTTAGTCACATTGGAAAAGATTGAACCACCTTTAGAGTCTAAGTTAATAGACACTTGTGGACGGCTGTACTCATCGTAGCTAGGTTGTGCACCTTGGATGTGATCGCCCGTTAGCATCACAGCCTTTTTAAGCACGACCGGACCACCTTCACGGCGCTGATAAACTTCAGAACCAGCAGGAACACGACCACTTGCTGCGGCTTGAGCATCAGCATTTTGATCAACCATATGGAATTCAATTGACGCAGTCGCACTCAAAATTTCTTTTGCACGAGCTGTGTCTTGAACACCAGGAAGTTCTACAATAATACGCTCAGCGCCTTGACGCTGTACTACAGGCTCGGCAACACCAAGTTCATTAACACGATTACGTAAAGTGGTAATATTTTGCTGCAGTGCTTCTTCTTTGATCTGCTTTAAATAAACATCACTCGGATTAGCAACCAGAAAATAATCACTACCAGAAGAGCGATCGGTAAAGACCATGTCAGCGCTACGTGATTTTAAGAAACGCTCGGCATTCGCTAACGTTTCTGCATCACGGAACTTGATTTCGATGCCTCTGGCGCCGTTACGAATACCCGCATAGCGAATTCTCTCAGCGCGTAAATCAGTTCTGAAATCAGCGACTTTAGCTTCGGTCATTTTACGCACGGCTTCACCCATGTCGACTTCCATCAAGAAGTGAACGCCGCCACGTAAATCAAGACCTAGCTTCATAGGCGAACCGCCCATGGCTTCTAGCCACTCTGGTGTTGCAGGTGCAAGGTTTAGCGCTACCGTAAACTTATCACCAAGAGCATCAGCAATAGCTTCTTTAGCAAGCAACTGCTCTTCACCATTGCCAACACGAACTAATAATTGACCATTTTCAAGCTCAGATCGCTTAACAGCAATACCTTTGCTTACTAATACATCATTTACTGCCGACTGGGTCGACGCTGTCACCTCAGCTCCTCGGGTTGCAACCACCTGCACAGCATGGTCCTCACCGAATAGGTTTGGTATCGCATAGAATCCACCTATGGCGATGATAATCACCACCATTAGGTTTTTCCACATTGGGTATTTATTTAACACGCCATAGCCCTCTTGGCTTAAAGTGACTTAATAGAGCCTTTAGGCAATACCGCCGCAATGTAATCCTTTTTAATGGTGATTTCGCTAGTTTCGTTAATCGCCAACAAAACGTAGTCGTTTTCATCACTGATCTTAGCAATCTTACCTAAAATACCACCACTGGTTAGTACTTCATCACCTTTGCTCAACGAGCTCATTAGGTTCTTATGCTCTTTTACACGCTTAGACTGCGGGCGGAAAATCATAAAGTAAAAGATAAGGCCAAAAATGACCAACATGAAAATAAGTTCCATAGTGCCGCCAGCGCCGCCTACAGGTGCATCTGCTGCATATGCATTTGAAATAAACATAGTTGTCTCTTCTTATTGTCTGAGTGAAAATTAATCGGTTAATTCAGGAACTTCAGGTACTTCCCGACCTTGGCTGGTATAGAACTCTGTAACAAAGTCGTCTAATGTACCTGTCTCAATCGCACCACGCAAACCTTCCATCAATCTTTGATAGTAACGAAGGTTATGAATGGTGTTTAATCGAGCGCCTAGAATCTCATTACAACGATCTAAGTGGTAAAGATATGCCCGTGAATAGTTTTTACAGGTATAACAATCACACTTATCATCGAGTGGTGAAGTATCATCGCGATGCCGTGCATTACGGATCTTGATAACACCTTCACTAGTAAACAAGTGACCATTTCGAGCATTACGTGTTGGCATAACACAGTCAAACATATCTACGCCGCGTCGCACGCCTTCAACTAAGTCTTCAGGTTTACCGACCCCCATCAAGTAACGTGGTTTATCCGTTGGGATCTTAGGGCATACATGCTCAAGAATACGGTGCATGTCTTCCTTTGGTTCTCCAACAGCTAGCCCACCAACTGCGTATCCATCAAAACCTATGTTAACTAGGCCATCTAGGCTTTCGTCACGCAGGTCTTCATAAACACCACCTTGAATAATGCCGAACAATGAGTTCGGATTTTCAAGTTTGTCGAATTCATCTCTTGAACGCTGTGCCCAACGCAGTGACATCTGCATCGATTTACGCGCTTCATCTTCTGTCGCAGGATAAGGCGTACATTCATCAAAAATCATGACAACATCACTACCCAAAGAATCCTGGATCTGCATTGACTTCTCAGGATCTAAGAATACTTTCTCGCCATTAATTGGTGAACGAAAATGCACACCTTCTTCGGTGATCTTACGGATATCCCCCAAACTAAACACTTGGAACCCACCCGAATCAGTCAAAATTGGACGCTGCCAATTCATAAAGTCATGCAGATCGCCGTGCTTACGCATGATCTCTTCACCTGGGCGTAACCACAGATGAAAGGTGTTACCGAGTAGTATATCAGCACCTGTTTCACGCACTTCTTCAGGTGTCATCCCTTTAACTGTACCGTAGGTACCTACTGGCATAAAGGCTGGAGTTTCAACGGTTCCACGTTCAAATACTAAACGACCACGACGAGCGCGACCTTGGGTTGTATCTAATTCAAATTTCATTATTCACCTCGCCAGAGAAACAGTCTGACCTGAGTTAACTCATCAAATGAGCTGTAGATTAACACTAGAGATAAGGGCTGCAGGTTGAGTATCAACCCTTATCAATAAAATAAGTACCAAAATGAGGATAAAAAAATACCCACCTCATCTATTTGGGTGGGTATTTTAAAGCATATTTAAAGATTAGTTCGCTTTTTTAGTCACAAACATGGCGTCGCCATAGCTAAAGAAGCGGTATTTTTGAGCAATCGCATGCTGATAGGCGTTTTTTACCTCATCGAAGCCAGCAAATGCACTAAGCAACATTATTAATGTCGACTCTGGCAAATGAAAATTTGTCACCATTGCATCGACAACTTGGAACTGATAGCCAGGGTAGATAAAAATATCAGTATCACCATTAAATGCTTCTAACTCAGCTGCTGATGCTCTCGCGGCACTTTCTAGTGAACGCACTGATGTTGTCCCTACAGCTATCACTCGATGACCGTTTGCTTTAGTCGACGCAATAAGGTCAACGACATCTTGCGAAACTTCAGCCCACTCCGAGTGCATTTTATGATCAAGGATCTCATCAACTCGTACGGGCTGAAAAGTACCAGCACCGACGTGCAAGGTAACAAAGGTTGTGTTTACGCCTTTGTCTTTTAATGCTGCTAGCATTGCATCATCAAAATGTAAGCCCGCTGTTGGCGCGGCGACGGCACCAGGAGTTTGGTTGTAGACCGTCTGATAGCGTTCTTTATCTGCATCCTCATCGGGCCTATCAATATAAGGCGGCAATGGCATGTGCCCTACTTCTTCCAATACTTCTAAAATAGTTTTATCTGATTGTAACTCTAGTTCGAATAAAGCGTCATGACGGGCGCACATCTTCATCTCGTAACCATTATCAAGACAAATAATATTATCGACTTTAGGCGACTTAGAGCAACGGACATGGGCCAAGATACGTTTGTCATCGAGCATCCGCTCAACGAGTATTTCTAACTTACCACCTGATTGTTTTTTGCCAAATAAGCGCGCAGGAATGACTCGGGTATTATTAAATACCATTAAATCACCAGGCTGCACTTGTTCAAGAATGGCGGTAAATTGCAAATCGGCTAATGCGCCGCTGTTACCATCTAACGATAAAAGCCTTGAAGCTGTGCGCTCTGCCGTCGGATAACGCGCAATAAGCTCATCGGGAAGTTCAAAAGAAAAATCTGCAACACGCATGGAAAGTCTCTACTGTCTCTAAATCGGCGGCCAGTCTATGACTAGAGAGAATGAAGATCAACAATTGAAGTACATTTATTCCGCATAATCATTCTAATATAGAGGTGCTAACGCTTTTTATTGGTAATTTGCTAGCTATATTACTCTTTATCCTGCTTTATCTCTTCGTCTGCAGTATCAGAATCTACGTCAAAATCTTCAATACGATAGCTATGCTGCTCAAAGGGAATATCTATGTCTACTTTTCTGCGCTGCGGCTGCTCTGTACGAGTAAGCTTTTTTGATAACCAGTTCCACATCATCCTTGATCCTCAAACCGTTAGTTGGATAGTTAAATTGTCATAAAGCGATGCACGTCCATGAAGCAATTCTTAAAATTAAAATTTGTAATAAAGAATTTCCTTCGCATCGCACTGCATGTTACCGTGAAAGTACTCATATCACCAAGTATAAAATATGAACTTTCTTGCCCACCTACATTTAGCTGACGTCAGCCAGACATCATTAGCAGCGAACATTGCTGGCGATTTCGCCAAAGGCAGTATCGAGCATTTTCCAAAACACTTACAACAAGGGATCTGGTTACATAGGCAAATAGATCAACTGACCGACTCTCATGAACTCACTAAAGAGTTGTTACACAAATTCCCAAAATCACTCACTCGAGCAGCGCCAATTATTATTGATCTCTGTTTTGACCATATGTTGGCAAAATATTGGGATGAATATCATCATTTAAGCCTCGAAGCGTTCGCTGCCAAAGCTTATGATGCAATCGATGAATGTCAGGAGCTACCAGAAGGACTCGTTTCCATCGCGCCTAAAATAAGGAAAGAAAACTGGCTAGTCGCCTATCAAAGCCGTAAAGGTCTTAATCAGACCCTAGCTTCTGTCGCTAAGCGTGTTTCAAAACCTGAAATATTTAACGGTGCACAAGAGACGGTAAAAAACTTGGATATAGAAATCGAAACAGCTTTCCGAACTTTTTACCCACAATTGATGGCATATAGTCGTCTGTGGACACGTAACACACCAGCCGAGTACCGTTAATCTTAAGCAATGAAAAGACTGTCTGTAGCAGTGCCTTATATGATATGACTTGTTAAAAGGCGCTGCACCATAGCTTGGCTCCTCGGACAATACTCGAAACTCTACGTTAATCGTTTTCCTTCCAAGATAATCACTCAAATCGATTGCATATGAACCATTAAAGCAATAACGGCTTGTCTTAGACCATTATTTTGCTAAAATCGCGGCGTAACAGGAGAACCCATGCAAATATTCACCTATCAGCCGCCTACTATTCCTTGGTTAGATGTTCGTTATGTCGACAGGGACATCATCATCATTAATAAGCCTTCAGGTTTACTGTCTAATCCAGGCATAGCAGATTATACCCATGATTGTGCATTGACTCGGATCCAGCAACGATTCAAAGATGCTATTTTAGTGCATCGACTAGACTGTTCAACGTCAGGGATTATGGTATTTGCTCGAAATAAAAAGGCAGAGTCCAACCTGAAAACTCAGTTTCAAGATCGAAAAACACAAAAAACCTATATCACTGAAGTCAGTGGCCATCTCAAAGATGCACAAGGAATGATTGAATTGTCTATTGCGGCCGATAAAACCAATCCACCAAAGCAGCAAGTTTCAGCGACAGGTAAGGCGGCAATTACTCATTTCAAAACACTAGAAGTTAGAGCTAACAGCACGTTAGTAGCACTTAAGCCCGTTACAGGCCGAACTCATCAGCTACGAGTGCATATGCTAGCGATCGGCAATCCGATTTTAGGTGATGACTTTTATGCAGAACAACACATTATAGATGCAGCACCTAGATTAAAGCTCCATGCCCAATCTTTAAGCTTTACCCATCCATACAGTGGCAAACAGATGCATTTTTCGAGTCATTGCTCTTTTTAACTCGATAGGCTAAATAGTATTAAACGGGTACAAAAAAGGGACGTTTAGCCCCTTCTCATTGATTCACTAAAAACTTAAAAGTCTAAGCGGCTTCAACGTCATGTTTAACTGCGGTGTAATAGCATAAGCTGGAATTGCAAAACATAAGGTCATTACTGGCTGTGAGCATAAAATATTCGCCAAAAATATTGCCACCTTTGTCCTCTAGCTTTACGCCATCATCTGTATGCTCAGAGGTCATTTCATCTAAACTGTGGCAACCATCGTTATACCAAGTCTCTAAATAATAGGTCTCTGCCTGCTTATAAACTGTAATTTTATCACCTAGTAACGGCCTCTCATCGACCCAGCGACCGACGATTTCTCGGTTTTCAACAGCGTCAACTTTCGAAAATAAACGCTTACGCTTTTCAACTACTGACATCTCCATCTCCTTGAGCTTGGTGCGGTTCTCAATTTGAATAACTTCTTTTGCCTTATCGCGTACAACAGCCATCGAATTATCTACCCCGAAACAGTTAACCAATCATTGTTTTATTATGTATATCAATTGTTAAAACTGGTGATTTTATCGCTAAAGCGATCACCTTGTAACTTAAATTGTATCGCACAATAAAAATAAAAACGCGATTCAAGTCACTTTATATGCATTACTTTAGTAAATTTGAATAAAAACGCAAGTGCAACAAACCGTAACTAGTTTTTTAGCCTATTTATCGGGAAGTTTGATATAACTTTATTTGCTTATAAAAATAAAAAACAATATGGCGTGCATCACGCTTGCGCTACTTAATAGGACTGACAATGAAACTCAATCGCAGACACTTTCTAAAAACTGCCGGTATCGCCGCAGCAAGCCTTGCCACTCCCTCTTTTGCTGCAGGCTCAAATACTGTGCCACCTCCTCCAACCCAGGGGAAAAGTGTAATGGGTTTGATAGCCCCAAAAATGGAAACGGTTAGAGTCGGGTTTATTGGTGTTGGCCAACGTGGCTCAGGTCATGTGAAGCACTTTTGCCATTTAGAGGGTGTCGAAATTGTCGCGATATGTGATACCGATACAGCAGTACTCGACAGTTCGATTGCATTTGTAGCTGAACAAGGGCTTAAGACTCCTGCGCGCTATAGTAGTAGCGAAAAGTCCTATCTTGAATTACTCAGCCGCAAAGACATTGATATCGTGATCATCTCAACCCCATGGGAGTGGCATGCTCCAATGGCTATCGATACCATGGAAAGTGGTAAGCATGCTTTTGTTGAAGTTCCACTAGCGCTCACCGTCGAGGAGTGTTGGCAAATAGTTAATACCGCGGAAAAAACTCAAAAAAATTGCATGATGATGGAAAATGTCAATTATGGTCGTGATGAGTTAATGGTACTCAATATGGTTCGCCAAGGCGTCTTTGGTGAACTACTGCATGGAGAAGCGGCATATATTCACGAGCTTCGCTGGCAGATGAAGGAACTCAATCAAAAAACAGGCTCATGGCGTACCTACTGGCACACTAAACGTAATGGTAATCTATACCCAACTCATGGTTTAGGGCCCGTTTCGCAATATATGAATATCAATCGCGGTGACCGTTTTGATTACCTCACCTCAATGAGTTCTCCAGCACTAGGCCGGGCTTTGTATGCACAACGTGAATTCCCTAAAGATCATGAACGCAATCAGCTCAACTATATCAATGGTGATATCAATACCAGCCTTATTAAGACCGTTAACGGCCGTACAATTATGGTGCAGCACGACACCACAACGCCAAGACCTTACAGTCGCCATAATCTGATCCAAGGCACGAATGGTGTATTTGCTGGCTTCCCTAATAGAATTGCAATTGAAAAAGGAGGTAACGGGGACTTCCATAAGTGGGATATGGATATGAGCAAGTGGTATGACAAATATGACCACCCTCTTTGGCAACGAATGGGACAAGAGGCTGAGAGAAATGGTGGCCACGGTGGCATGGACTTTTTGATGTTATGGCGCATGGTCTATTGTCTGCGCAATGGTGAAGCCTTAGATCAAGATGTCTATGACGGTGCAGCATGGTCGGTAGTTAACATACTGAGCGAAGAGTCGGTGAATAACCGCAGTAATTCAGTCAATTTCCCAGACTTCACTCGCGGCGCTTGGAAAACCGGTAAGCCTCTAGGAATTATTGGCGCTTAGCTCTGCGCTACTTGTCGTCTCGTTAATAAAAAAGCCCCACAACACTGTTGTGGGGCTTTTAACCATAGCCAATAGACTTTATTAGCTATTGCATGAAATTGCTGATTAGCTCTCTTTACGTTCAGCAGCTTCGCATGCTGCGGCGGTAAAGATAACATCTGTAGAACTGTTTAAGCCTGTTTCAGCTGAATCTTGGATCACACCAATAATAAAGCCTACCGCTACAACCTGCATTGCCACATCATTTGATATACCGAACAAGCTACATGCCAGAGGGATAAGCAGCAAAGAACCACCTGCCACACCTGAGGCTCCACAAGCAGATACCGCAGCCACAACACTCAGTAAAATAGCGGTCAAAATATCAACCTGTACACCCAAAGTATTTACCGCAGCCAAGGTTAAAACTGTAATGGTGATTGCAGCTCCCCCCATATTAATGGTGGCACCTAGTGGAATAGAAACTGAGTAAGTATCTTCGTGCAACTTGAGTTTTTCGCACAACGCCATATTAACAGGAATGTTAGCCGCACTTGAGCGAGTAAAGAAGGCAGTAACGCCACTTTCACGCAAGCAAGTAAAAACTAACGGATATGGATTACGACGGATCTTGTAGTAAACAATAGCAGGGTTAACTACAAGCGCTATGATTGCCATTGCACCGAGAAGCACAGCTAGCAATTGAGCATAACCAGCAATTGCCGCAAAGCCTGTAGCAGCAAAAGTAGCTGATACCAGACCGAAAATACCAATAGGCGCTAAACGAATAATAAAGCGTACCATTTGAGAGATACCATGGCTCACATCAGCAAAAACCTGCTTTGTTGAATCACTCGCATGATGCAGGGCAATACCTAAACCCACACCCCAAGCTAAGATGCCGATGTAGTTGCCAGTCATTAACGCATTAACAGGGTTATCAACAACTTTAAACATTAGCGTGTTAAGGACTTCAGCAATGCCTTCTGGCGGCGTGGCACCTTGAGCCCCCGTCACTAGAACCAGCGTAGTTGGAAATGCAAAACTCATGAGCACTGCGGTTAATGCTGCGCAAAAAGTACCAAACAGATACAACAGCACAATTGGGCGCATATTAGTTTTGGCATTCTTTTTTTGGTTCGCAATAGAAGCGGCAACTAAGATAAAAACCAATATTGGCGCAATGGCTTTCAATGCTCCAACAAATAGCTCACCAAGAAATGCGACGTTTTCTGCACCCGTTTTTGAAACTGTCGCTAATACAACACCAGCGATAATACCAACGAGAATTTGTAATACGAGACTGCCACTTGCCATTTTGGCAAACAGTGATGTTTTTTGATTCATTACTTAACCTGTCTTTATAATTTTAGTTTTTATTAATTTGATTTAAGGGCTAGCGGTTAAGCAGTAAGCCTTAAATAAAATTAATCTTCCTTCAACAGTGTTTGTATCGGATGTGACCATAGTTGTCTACCTTTGCTAGACAATTAGAGCTGGTTATTACTCTGAGGTAGCATATTACTAACAAGCTACTAAATATTAGCGATGGCTTTTACTTTACTCGCGCCACGTAGCATCGCTTCAATAAGCTCATGGGCATCGAACTTTGTTAGCGCTTCATTAGCGCCTACTTGATGAGCTTGGCTAACACTTATCTCACTCGATAACGAAGTATGTAAGATGATATAGGCATCTGCGATAGCGGGGTTATTCTTAACTTCAAACGCTAATTCATAGCCGTCAAGTCCGGGCATTTCGATATCACTGACTAAGATATCAATAGCATGACCATTTTTTTCAGCCTGCTCCATAATTGCAAGAGCGTGCTGACCATCAGCGGTCACCTGATAAGGGATGTTGATGCTATCTAACGCATCCGACAGTTGTTTACGGGCAACCATGGAGTCGTCTACCAGTAATATTTGTAGCGGCTTAAGCTGTTCCCGCTGAACATCGGTCAAAATTGCCCGAGTTGTTTCTGGGCTTGCTGGAAATACTTTTGAAAGTAGCAGCTCAACATCCAACAGCTGAACTAATTTGTCATCGATACGCGTAACACCGGTTAAGAATGCATTTTTACCTAAGTTATTTGGCGGTGACTCAATATCACGCCAATTACATTCGATGATTTTGTCAATTGAACGCACCAGAAAACCAATCACCATTCGCTGACAATCAGTAATAATAATATAACTGTCTTTTAGCTCTTCATCCGACATTGGCCGATAACCGATTGCTGCAGCCATATCAACAACGGGTATAGTGGTGCCGCGGATGGTTGCCGCCCCTAATATAGTGGGATGAGATTGAGGAATGACACTTAGCGGACTATAGGGAACCAACTCCCTGACTTTTAATGTCCCCAGCGCAAAGAGTTGAGTATATGACAATTGAAACAATAATAATCCTTGGGACTGCGTTGCCTTACTTTTCATTATATTGTTATCTCTTAGTTACTTAAGTCATCCAAATTCGCGCAAACAAACTTTACCTTAATCCCATCAAACTCACAATTAAAGCTGTGATTCAATCGGCAATAATGCGATACAGTCAACTAAGAATTTGCGCCAAAGACCTGCATCAGGCTCGCTATAGATCTCGCGCCCTTTTTGATCGTCATGCCAAATAAGCGCATCACCTTCAAGTGATAATCGGTAGGTATCTGCCGCTAAGCTAGTTTCAATCCCCTCAACCACTCCACCTGCTAATTTTTCATTGTGAATAATCAGCCCCATTTCTGTATTTAACCAAGCTGAGCGAGGGTCAAAGTTAAATGACCCTACGAAGATCGAAGAGCGGTCAATAATAAATGTTTTCGCATGTAAGCTACTCTTAGAACTCCCAGTCCAACTGCTAGTCTTTTTAATATTGAGGTTCGCTTTGACTTCAAATATACGTACTCCAGCTTCTACAAGTCTTTTCCGGTAGGTTCGATAACCAGCATGTACAGCAAGTACATCTGTTGCAGCGAGGCTATTCGTTATTACTGTCACCTTAACACCACTTTTAACCACATCGATAAGGTTGCTCGTTCCCTCTCTAGTAGGAACAAAATAGGGCGATACAATCATGACCTCACTTTTAGCTTGAGACAAAAATGCACCTAAATCAGCCAACATACTGTCTGATTCAAGTTGATGGTTTTGTTTGTCAGGTTGATCATAGATAAGTTTAGCCTGCCCCCAAAACCATGGCAGAGAGTGGCTTTGCATTTTTTGGATCAAATCACTGTCTAGTAACCGCTTAATGTACGGATTGTTGCGGTACTCAGCTTTAGCATTATCAACCACTGTCATTGCTTGTGCTAAATCTTGTTTACTCACTTCATGCTTGGTAAGCGCGTTGATATCTACAGTCAGCGGGGCATTCCAATAAAGGTCAAATTGATCTGACACCTCATCAACAGACTCCCCTATCGCCATTAAGTCAAAGTCTCCGAAATCAACATCGGAGTGATTGGAGAAATACTCGTTACCTATGTTGCGCCCACCAACAACGGTAATCGTATTATCAACGGTAAGTGACTTATTGTGCATCCGATGGTTTAGCCGAGAGAAGCTGCTTAAAAAGGCAATGTTTCTAAAAGAGCGTTCGAAAGATGGGTTATATAAGCGCACATCAATATTTCTATGCTTAGCTAATAAGACTAAGGTGTCATCAGCGCCCTTTGTCGCCATGTCATCGAGCAGAATTCGAACTCTTACACCACGTTCAGCTGCGTCCATCAAGTGCCATAGCAATAACCTACCGGTATCGTCAGCGCGATAGATATAGTACTGCAGATCAATGCTGCTTGATGCGGCGTTGACTAAAGCTAGCCTTGCTATAAAAGCGTCCACACCATCGGTGAGAGGTACGACACCGGTAAGATCTGGGTGATCCTGAAGATCAGAGGTTACATATTGTGAAAGCGCTGATTTGCGATCAACTGACAGCTTAAATGTTGCTGGTTTTTCAGGATAATGAGGAGTAGATTGGCAGCCAACCAACAATGTAATGGCTGCCCATAGCAAGAGTAACTTTGCAGGAGAAGGAGTTAGCAATCCGATTGCTTTCATTGAATAACTTCAGTTGTTAACTAATACCTATTCTTGTAACGCATAAAGCACATCAAATGCAAATTGATCCCAGCCATCAGCGCTAAATGCTATGTCACGTATCGCCCTAATTTGACTGACTGCGTGCAATGGCGCAGCACCGTTATCCATCAGATAGTAAGCCATAATCAAGCCTGTTCTATCTTTACCTGAACGACAATGAATTAAAACCGTTTTATTCTGTGCTTCACATTGGCGAATATAAGCCAATGCCTTAGGAACTTGCTCTACGCAATACTCTAGATCTCCCACTTCAGGCGGCGCATTGCGCGAAAAAGGAATGCACTGGTATTCAATGCCTACTGAGGAAAAGTCCTCATCTTCACAGGATTCACCATTATTAACTGAAAGAATGGCATCAATGCCCTCCGCTTTCAATTCTGATAGATCCCAAGCGTCTTTGTTGGGGCCACTGCGTCCTGCAATTTGTCCTTCTACTAACCAAAATAGGTGTTGCATACTTTGTCCTAATTAATCTTAGCGTTATACGAAGTAAAATTTACAATGGGTACTTATTTCTTTGCCCAAAGGTCAGCATTTGCTTTCGGTAATTTATTGCGGTGTTTCTTGCCTGTACCAGCGGGTTTTGCCATCGGCTTCTCGATACGTGATGGACAGTCTTCAGGTGCTTCGGCATCGGCTTCAAAACCCGGATGTTGTTCGCGCTCAAGCCTTAGTTTATTCTTTTTCTCGATCACTTTAAAATGTTGATATTCATCATGAGAAATAAGAGATAACGCTAGACCCGCTTCACCCGCTCGGCCACTTCGACCAATACGGTGCATATAGTCAGCAGGACTGCGCGGCAACTCATAGTTGATGACAATTGGTAGCTTTTCAATGTCAATACCACGAGCGGCGATATCGGTTGCTATAAGCACCCGAATTTCACCACGTTTAAAGCCATCGAGTACTCGAGTTCTCGCTCCTTGACCTTTATCACTGTGGAATATTTCTGCGGTTATACCGGCATTATCTAACTTTTGAGTGAGGCGATTGCAGGTATATTTTGCACTGGCAAAAATCAAAATTTGCTGCCAATCATTTTGTTTTATCAACTCAACTAACAGTGGTGTTTTTCGGTTGCGGTTAACGGTAATAACACGCTGAACTAAGTTGTTTGTCTCCTCACTCTGTAGCTGAACTTCTACTGGATTATTGAGTAAGGATTGAGTAAGTAATGACACTTCTTCTGGAAAGGTCGCCGAGAAAAGCAGTGTTTGTTTGTTAGCAGGCAATTTTTCTAGCAGCGCTGTTAACTCTTCGGTAAAGCCTAGACTCAACATACGGTCTGCTTCATCGAGTACAAGGCTGCTGACTTTATCTAGTTTAACGGCATTACTAGAGATCAAGTCTAACAATCTTCCTGGTGTCGCCACTAAAATGTCGGCACCGCCACGTAAACTCTGCATTTGACTGTTGGTTGATACCCCGCCATAAACAGCCAGTACTTTGAGGTTTGGCTTTATGTTTTGTGCATAACGCATAAAGCTGTCAGCGACTTGCTGGGCGAGTTCCCGCGTAGGAACCAATATTAGGCTAGATACACAGTTGCTTTGACGAGTCTGCTTAGCTGATTTCGCAAGTAGCTGAATAATTGGTAGTGCAAATGCTGCTGTTTTCCCTGATCCAGTTATCGCGCCGCCCAGTACATCTCTCCCAGCGATAACGGCAGGAATCATACTCTGTTGAATTGCTGTTGGTGACTGATAATCCAATGCATCAAGTGTTGCTAACAATTCAGGGATTAGTCCCAAATCCGCAAAGTTTTTAAGCTGCGGCGTTTTTTCAGCAGAGGTTAAAGTCGCTGGCGTTGTTGGATCTGGCTGAGTCATATTTACGGGCGTGACCTAATCAAAAATAAGGCGGATATTCTACGCTAATATCGTTAAAAAAGCTTACCTTTGATGCTAAATAACACTCATAGACCTGCAAATTTCACTATGATGCGAGCTACCTGCTGATTAAAGAAGTGAAATCCCCTCTAATTGCAACAGCTTTTGCTTCAGTGCTAAGCCATAGGCATAGCCGGTTAATGTGCCGTTCTTGCCTATCACTCGATGACACGGCACGATAATGGCTATAGGGTTAGCACCATTAGCAGTACCTACAGCTCTCACCGCTTTTGGGCGACCAATTTGCTCAGCAATATCTGCATAACTACAGGTACAACCATAATCTATCAGGCTCAAAGCGTGCCACACTTGCTGTTGAAACTCTGTTCCCTGTGGCGCTAATGGCACATTAAATTGCTGCCTCTTACCTGCAAAGTATTCGAGCAGCTCATGTTTAGCTTGAATAAGGTGTTTTTCAGCCAGAGATATAGACTCATGATCTTTAACATGAGCCTTAGGATGCTCAGGCATAAACTCTCTTGTTTGCCAATCATCTCCGGTTTGTGGCACAAAGTTAAGATGACTGATCCCAGATGCATTAGCGCAAAGCGAAATAACCCCCGCTGTTGTTTCAAAATTAAGCTTGGCTAACGGTGCGAGTTTTTTCATGATAAGTTCCACAATTGAAATGTTAAGTAACTTCCCCACGGACTAACGGTTTTCGCTAACTCTTTAGTTAGCGCGTCGTAATCCAATGTGTCTGTTTTGCCTGTATCTTGCTGGTATTGCTGATAAAGAGCTAATACTCGTTTCTTAACAACCAGATCACCACATAACAGTATGTCAGGGTGACTTTCACCACGCATTTTTGCATAAGCGATGGTCCATGGGCCAATCCCTTTTATTGATAACCAGTCATTAAGATCGCTATCTGGATTTAGCTTTACAAATTCACCTAAGGCATTAAGTGCAAGCTTTCGTGCACCAGGCATTTTCAACTCATCGAGGCTAGCATTCGCTACAACTTCAGGCGTAGGGAACAAGATAACCTCTCTATCACTGATAGTGCGACGTTCGCCGTAGGCAAGTACTAACTGATTTAATAGTTTTGTACCTTGCACAATACTGACTTGTTGGCCAAGTACAGCCCTGCAGCCAGCTTCAAAGGCCGACCAAGTACCTGGTAATCTTAAGCCTGAGAGCATTAACGTCTTTAAGGGTGCAAGTCCTGTTAACTCTTGTTCTATCGCCTGCATGTTGGCATTGAGATCGAGTATTCTTTTTATGTTCGCAATAATAGCGCCAAGCTCAATCAAGCCTCGCTCATTTTCTAAAACGATATCGACGATAAAACTGTTTCGTTCCATACTATGGCTGGCATCGAAGTAACCGCTCACACCATTGAGGCTAAAGCTACGTCCATAATGGTCTTCCGTGTTTAACCATTCCATATCGGCAACGGCTCTAACTTGATAAAAATCATGTTGCTCATGCCATGCAAACGGTGGACGGTATGATAGTTCTACTGTTAATTTAACCGGTTGTGCAATGTTTATATCAGCACTCACCGTTTCTGAATGTTCGGTTGATAGTTCGGCCATCATGGCCTGTTTTCTAAAAGCTGAAGGCGTTAGCTTTAATGTTTGTTTGAACGCCTCATTAAAGCGGCGAATACTGTTAAAACCAGCAGCTAAACCGACTTGTGTTATAGTCAAATTTGTTTGATGCAGTAATTGTTTGGCAAGCATTAACTGCCGATATAACGCATATTGCTTGATAGACGTTCCAACACCGTCGTTGAACAGTTTTCGAAGATAGCGGCTACTTACTCCAAGCTTATCAGCAAGCATCTCGATACTGATTGCATCTACGCCTGTTAAAGCACCATCCTCAATGAACCCTACCGCCCTTTCTAATGTCGTTGTCGTGCCTTTCCATGCATATGAACCTGGCGCACTGTCAGGACGACAACGTAAGCAAGGCCTAAGACCCGCATTGGCCGCCTTAATTGGCGAATCAAAATAACGAACGTTTTCCTCCTTTGGGCTCACTGCAGGACAAATGCTGCGGCAATAAATGCCCGTCGTGAGTACACCCGTAAAAAATTGCCCATCGAACCTGGCATCTCGAGCCAGTCTTGCTTTACGGCAAATATCGCTGTCAATTATACAATCATGGTCGACCATCTTGTTTCCGAGGAAGTTATTACCAGGTGCGAATATTACCACCTACTCGCTTTATCACTAGCGGAAAACGGAACTGAATATATACCCGTTCTACTTAAAGTGCTCGTTTCAGAGGCATTGCGCCTGTTCAATTCTAGGCGCATTAATGTAGAAATGGTTATTCCCTTTTAAATGAGTGCAACAACGAAGTGGGCTTGCACAAAGCCTTCTGCGATGGCCGCTTCTTATATAAAAAGCATGGACTTTACTCAGTGTTATTGATTTTACCAAGGGAACGACCATTCGTGGCAATCAATGCAAGCACCATTGATGGTGCGAATGTCAGTTTAGCAGGAGCAATAACTGACCGTGAGTAAAGTCCATTAAATTCCTTCTGGCCCCTGCATTTTCAGGTTGCACAAGTATAAATATTGATTTCTTGCCCCTATTTATTCAATACCTTGTATGCTATCGCTATTGAGCAACATTTTAGCAACGCATAAACACAGAGATACTAAATGTTTAAAAGATTTGAATCTTGGGTAAACGCCTTACCTCCAGAAGAACCTGAACAACCACCAAAAGGGATATATGCCTTTTGCCGACATTACACCAAAGGTTTTGAAGTACCACTGGTCATTATGTCTATTTTGACCGCCTTACTGGCTATTTTAGAGGTGTCACTATTTGGTTTTATGGGTGATTTAGTTGATCTGCTGATCAACAATGACCCAGAAACCTTGTTCGAAAAAGAGGGCATGAAACTACTAGGGATGACAATTTTAGTATTAGTCGTTATTCCGCTGCTGGTTTTATTACATGCATTGATTGTTTATCAGGGCTTACTCGGTAATTACCCGATGTCGATCCGCTGGTTGGCTCATCGCTATCTACTAAAACAGAGCGTATCTTTTTACCAGAATGACTTTGCTGGGCGAATTGCAACAAAAGTGATGCAAACCTCACTCGCGGTCAGAGAAACAGTTACTAAGCTATTGGATGTATTAGTTTATATTTTGGTCTATTTCACCTCTATGGTAGTGATGATTGCAAAAGCTGATTTAAGACTAATGTTACCTATGTTGATTTGGTTACTGATTTACATAGGTTTACAGGTAAGGTTTTTGCCACAACTTAAAAAGGTATCGACGGAGCAAGCTGATGCGCGATCGAATATGACGGGACGTATCGTAGACAGTTATACCAATATCGCCACGGTCAAATTGTTCTCTCACACCCAAAAAGAAGCTGAGTATGCTAAAGGCAGTATGACCACCTTTTTGCATACTGTTTATCGGCAAATGCGCCTCGTCACCAAGATAAACGTAAGCGTACAAATCATTAACTACGTGCTGGCGTTTAGTATCGCAGCGACATCAATTTGGTTATGGCGAGACAGCGCTATTACTGTTGGAGCTATCGCTATTGCTATCAGTCTGTCTCTGCGCCTTAATGGTATGTCACAGTGGATAATGTGGGAGATAAGCTCTCTATTTGAAAATATCGGCACTGTAGCTGATGGAATGAATACATTATCGAAACCCACCGATATTACCGATATTGAAAATGCACCCGATCTTAAGGTCGAAAAAGGTGAAATCAATTTTGATAATGTGAGCTTTCACTACGGTGAGAATAGCGGTGTGATAGATGGACTCAATCTCAACATTAAAGCTGGCGAAAAGGTGGGTCTCGTTGGCCGCTCTGGCGCGGGTAAATCTACTTTAGTAAATTTGTTGATGCGCTTTCATGATGTTGAATCAGGAAAGATACTCATTGACCAACAAAACGTCACCCAAGTCACACAGGATTCACTACGCGCGCATATTGGTATGGTCACCCAAGATACCTCCCTACTCCACCGCTCTATTAGAGAGAATATCCTCTATGGAAACCCCGATGCATCAGAAAAGGAATTAACGAGTGCTATTAAGAACTCACAAGCTTACGAGTTTATTCAAACTCTGACAGATCCCGATGGCAACATAGGACTTGATGCCCAAGTTGGTGAGCGCGGCGTTAAATTATCTGGCGGTCAGCGGCAACGAATAGCTATTGCACGCGTTCTTCTTAAAAATGCACCGATTCTGTTACTCGACGAGGCGACATCCGCATTAGATTCTGAGGTAGAGGCAGCTATTCAAGAGAGTCTATACCAGCTCATGGAAGGTAAAACAGTGATTGCGATTGCACATCGTTTATCCACCATTGCTGCAATGGATAGGCTCATAGTCATCGATGAGGGAAAAATTGTTGAACAAGGAACTCACCAAGAGTTGATTAACGCAAGTGGCATATATGCCCAGCTTTGGGCTCATCAAACTGGGGGCTTTCTTGGGGTAGATTAATCAGAATTAGCGCAAGAACATATTCGATAACAAAGCTACCTTTAAGGTGGCTTTGCTTTATCCTGACTTGAAACTTGAAACTTGAGACTTGAGACTTGAGACTTGAGACTTGAGACTTGAGACTTGAGACTTGAGACTATTATTAACAGCTCAGTGATAGATACAACCACGATCTAATAAACTTACCTAGTTCCTATATCCATATAGTCATGCATTTATGACATTCACAGTATCTGACCTCCATGAATGGAAGGAGTGTCTAAAGTATGTTTGGAACATGCAAGATCATGTTGCGTACAACGTGTGAAGAGCATCATGATGCTAAGTTTAAGCTAGTCAATGTAGCATTCGAGCCACTAAAGTTCGCCAGCATGGCGTGTTTTGGGCTTGCAGCTTCGACATTGAATCAATTCATAATGAAATAACCATTATGTCATTCACTCCCTTTGAATTCGTTCGGAAAACATTCTGGGTAGATCAACGTCTTATACCAATTGCATTAAAAGTTTGATGATGCCGTTGTCAGGGTGTGAACTATAGATACAAAAAAACCACCTTGCGGTGGTTTACAGTATTCATCAAATTATTGATAAATATGGTGGAGCCTATGCGGGATCGAACCGCAGACCTCCTGCGTGCAAGGCAGGCGCTCTCCCAGCTGAGCTATAGCCCCATTCTACGCAAACATCGTTAGCATAAAATAGAAAAATGGTATCCCCAAGGGGATTCGAACCCCTGTTACCGCCGTGAAAGGGCGGTGTCCTAGGCCTCTAGACGATGGGGACCCGGACATATTGTTTTACTTCTAATATAACGAAGACCTATAAG